>JAHFTJ010000041.1 GCA_023269435.1 Chlamydiota bacterium | reverse complement strand
TAAAATTTTAATTTATATATAAATGCTCAGATATGACACGCTAAATGTATCGAGATACTCATTTTTGAGTATGAATTCAACTCCTATAGATATTGATGAATTTCAGCGGGAATCGCTGTAATTTTTCACATTTTTTTGGTTTGTTAATATTAATATATAATTATATTATATACGTAATAATATTATTATACAAATAATTTTTTATTTGGTTATAATAAATTAATTTTGAAATAATACTGAATTACTGTAGAATGTTTAATGTGACTTATATTGTAGCGCATCATAATGTGCGCAGTGCTGTTTGGTTGCACGATTTTTTCTGCTTTTCAATTGGACAAATTCTTCAAATGTTATTACCATTTGTATTGACTTAAATGGTCTTGTCCATTTTGGTTTAAAATGTGATTTGTTTTTTACAGAGAACTGTCTAATATCATATTTTAATTTTATTTCATTTAAATATTGATCGTTAAAATATTTATATGAGTTTCTATCGGCAAATATAAAAATTGGAACAACATTGAATGTTAAGTTGTCAATTTTTTTTTGCATTATATTTTGATCCAAGTCTAATTCATTATTTACGTTAACTATATCGATGCCACTAAGTCTGTTTACAATTTTATGAATTAAACTATCTGTGGTTGTGATATAGAAAATATGTGATCTTGAACTTTCACCTAAAAGTAACATTATTTCAATTAAAGAATTGCTTTTGTAAACTATTGCAATCTTATCTTCTTTATGATTAGGTCCAAATGGATAGTTAATAAAATGAAGATCAAAAAACGGGTGGACAAACATTTTAGATATAAAATTTATAAAATAACTAAACAACTCTCTTGTTATAACAAAAAACAAAATAAAAACAACTACACCAATTATTACAAAACCGGTTGCAGCCGATATATTTAAAACTTTGCCAAATATAGACAAACAAAGTGGAGCTAATAAAACGCCTATAAAACTTAAAAAGTTTGCTGCAGCTACAGTTTGCCCTCGATTTTCCGATGGGCTAAATGCTTGTATATAAGATTCAAATGGAACAATAAAGAGGCCCCCAAAAAACCCAAGTAAAGCCATAATGATAATACACGGTATCAATTGTTGAGAAAAGAATGGAATTGTAAAAAAAGTTATAGCCATTGACAACATTCCAAAACAGGATACCCCTAAATTGACTCCCATTTTACATGTTTTGCCAGCCGTCGTAGACCCAGCAACAATGCCAACAGCACACACTAAAAACAAATAACCACCACCAACTTCGCTAAGTCCCAATGAATTAACTGCAAAAGGTATCACATTTAACTGCATAAATCCGCCAACAAATAGAAAAAATGCAGCTCCGCATACCGCTAAAAGAAGTTTTGGGGTGCGCCGACACCCCTTCAGCGTCTTTGCTATTTGAGACAGAAAGAATGGACTAATTTTTTGTCTGTTTTTTTCAGGCAACGTATGTGGAATATAAAGACTTGCAACAAAACCGACTATTGCTATGATCATACAAAACACAACTGCTAATATAAAATTTCCATTTGTCAATTGAGTAATAAGAGATGCAAAAAATGTACCAAATATGCTTGCAAGATAAGTAAATGAAGTAATCAATCCGTTTGCTTTAGTTATACGTTCATGTTTTACAAGCTCTGCTATTATTGCATATTTAGATGGGGCCATCAAGGCGCTCTGTAAAGAGAGTAAAAAAACCACAAAGTAGCACAACCAAACGCATTGTGATGAGTAAGCAAAAAAACCGATTGCAATAACAACTATTTCAAATGCTTTTAATAAAACGATTAGCTTTTGTTTACTAAACCGATCTGCTAAAATACCTGCAACAGATGAAAACAAAATAAAAGGGAGGACAAATACTATTCCAACTAAACAAAGTATGTCATTGGTCGATTCAATCCCCTTTAAGCCAATAAGAAGATATATAGTTAAAAATTTAAATAAATTATCATTTAATGCGCCTAAAAACTGTGCTATATTTAAAAACCAAAGACCATTACGTCCTACAAAACCATTATTACGATTAAGACTAAGTGTTTTAAATTTATTAGTGACACTAAAATTCATGCTTTATCTTTATATATTATGAAATATAACAATATTTTAACCGACTCGATCGATTCAAGCAAGGGGGATCTAACAACCATCTTCATGAGTAATAGCTTAAACTGCATGGTTGACATGCTTATTGAAAATATTTTTTCTTTAAAAAAAGACTCAACATTAAGAAATATCATCATTACACCTAGCCATACTGTAAATAATTTTTTAACTCAACAAATTATCAATAAAATTGGATCTCTATTTTCAATACGTTTCCTAACTATCGATCAAGCAATAAAATATTTCATAAAAATATCTAACACTCTATCTCCAACATTTCCAAGTCTATTGCCACTCTCATTTCACATAGAACAAGAGATTATAAAAATTTTGAAAAATCCTTGCGAAGAGGCCGTAGAACTAATTGATTATATCTCTTGTGAAGAAGATAGAATCCGTTCGCTTTCTACCGAATTGAGCAAAGTGTTTTTGTCCTATGGATTTTACGGCAAAGAGGTTGAGGCATGGGAGGGGAAGCCCGAATGGCAACAACTAATATGGCATCAGGTAAAACCAAAATGGACATTTCCACGCAATTTAACAAATTTAACGTTACAGACACAAATATTTCAACAAGTGCACATATTTGATCCGACAACCATCCCGCGTGCTTACAGAGAATTTTTAGAAAAATTATCAAATAATATACCAATATACTATTATTTTCGTTCTCCGACAAATCCTGGAATAACTAGACAATCATTGTTTAATTGGTTGTCTCAAAAAAAAATATACGAAAAACATATTACAAATAACGAAACAACCACGTTAAACAAGATCAAAAATGATATATATAGTGTTGTAAAAAGAGAGCATACAGCTGATAACTCTATTGAAATACATGAAGTACCAAATAAATTAAGGGAAATTGAGACTTTAATAGACAAATTGAAGGAATTTCATCAAAAAAATGAATTGAACATAGACGATATTTTAGTCGTAGCACCAGATATAAATAAATATTTCCCATATATTAAATTTATATTTGAATCTCATTCATCTCCATTTGGTTACAAAATTTCTGGTTTATGCTCATTATCCCAAAGTTCTTATATAAAGGCGTTGCATTTATTCTTTTCGTTAACAGAGAGTCGTTTTGAACCAAATTTAATAATTGAATTGGTATCTTTTAACGAATTTAAATTCCATCTCGATCAAGAGGGGGTAAAACTGCTAAAAGATATAGTAGAATTTTTAAACGTTCAATGGGGCTATGACATTAACATGAAAAAAGAGATCCTTAAAATAGACTTTATTTCTGAATTGGGGAGTTGGCAGTATGCTTTTGAGACGTTAATTAAAAGCCTTCCATATCTGCACTCGCCTATTGAGTTATCAAAAGCAGAGCTTTTTGGAGAAATTATCTCTTTAATATCTGATTTAAAAAAAGATGTGTGGGACCTTCGCAATCTCAAAAAAAGCATTAAAGAGTGGATTGTGATATTTGTAAATTTAATAGAAAAATATTTTCTATTTGTCGATGAGACAGTGCAAATTATAGATAAACTAAAACAGTTTATCCGATATCCATTCATTGATGAACCGTTTTCACACCAAAGCATAAAAAAAATATTAGATAAAATTTTCATAGAAAATGGAGCATCATGTTCATATACCAACAAACCACCAATCACGTTCGCATCATTAAGCGACGGAAGTGTGGTCGACAAGAAAATCATATATATGCTGGGATTTGACGATGAGAATTTCCCAAGAAGAGCAAGCTCAACTTCTATAAATCAATTAAAAGACAATAATTCTGGCGATGGAGAGATGGGCGGCCAAGAAAAAGACCGTTATTTATTTCTTCAAGCGATTCTCTCTGCGCAAGAAAAGTTGGTGATAAGTTTTACCGGAACATCAGAAGACGATGGAAAGCAACTACCACCATCAGTAGTCGTCAACGAACTTATGTATTATATAAAAGATATCAAAATTCAAAAAGAGATGCCGTTCTCATTTAGCAAAACATATTTACAAAAAGAACACTATTCACAACAAAATTACGAATTAGCAAAAGCTTATTACTGTCAAAATAAACTCGACATCTCATTTGAAATAGCAACTAAAGAATGTGATAATTTAAAAATTGATATATCACATCTTATAAAATTATCACGTCATCCGATACAATTTTTCTGTAATCATTCTCTAGGCGTCTATATAAAAAAAAATAACGATAAAAAAGATAAAGAATTTATATTATCATATTTAGACAAGTCTGTATTAGTAAATAAAGCTATTCACCAATGTAGCGACGAAATAATTGACAATGCTACTATAAACAACCAATTGCCAACGGCAATGTTATATAAGTCTGCAAAATACGAATTAACAAAGGAGATGAAAAATGTCAAACAAAATTTAGCGGCGCTATCTCTCACTCAAGATGATTTTATCTCCATTAAGTTTGACGCATCGTGTAAAACGCCATTTCAATTAACAAAACACACCAAAGTGCTCCCTGCAATAAAATTTATTACCGAAGGGGGGAAAAATGTGATAATATATGGCGATCTCCCTAAAATGACAAAACGTGGAATATACCATTCTGGTAGTGGTGGGGTAGAAGAGATGTGGAGACATTTGCCACACTTAATAATTTTAGCAAACACAGATTTAGATATCCCAATTGATTTATTATGTGCTGAAAACGGAGATGTAAAACAGTTTTACATTGAAGATATGAAAAATGCAATATCAACTTATTTAGAGTATTATATAGAAGCATCCAACTACACATCACCATTAATGCCAAACAAAATTCAACATATAATGAAAGGGAAAGATGAAACTATAGAGTCACCCTCTTTTTTTGAAGATCCTTATTTAAATTTTATTAAACCTGATTTTAATAGAAATTGGGAGAGGTATGTAAAAAAACTGTGCAATCATTTGACCCTTTAGATAAAAATCAAACCATACACAACAAGATATTTCTTACAGCATCTGCTGGCACTGGAAAGACATTTGCAATAGAACATGTAGTGTGCCGTTTAATAGTTGAAGGAGTTACAATAGACAAGATTCTGATTACAACATTCACGCGCGCCGGAGCGCGTGATTTAACAAGAAGAATTCATGCAAACTTATTGTCATCATTAAACGACCCACCAGATTACTTAAAGTTCCTAGGAAATGATCCATTTATAGCTATAAAAAATGCAATAACGGCGATAGACAACGTTCAAATTTACACAATACACTCTTTTTGTCATAAGATGCTCTCGGAATTTGCTTTTGAAGCAAAGATCTCAAGTCCTCGTTATGATAGCGAGAGTGACAAGTTTGCAAACAACGATATAGAATTAGCTATATTAGATACATTGCGTTCTACTCTAAATGATAATGAATTTAGCCAAGCTCAATTAAGTAGAATGATAACACAGTTTAATCGAGATTTATCTAAATATGTAAAAAAAATGACAACACTTCTAGAGACAGACCCTATTATTAGTGGGCTTGAACCTTATAATTCTCTGTATGATAAGTTTATCGATTTAACAGATAAATCTATGAAGGATTATCTTATTGATATCGCTCCGCTCTACAAAGGAATGACTAATAACAAAAAAAATATTCATCCGCTTATATTAGAACAAATAGATGCTATTGAAAACAGAAATTTAGACGAACTAATTTTATCAAAGCCATCGATATTCGATCTCCTTACCACAGACAATCTAAAAAAAAATGTCAACTTGCCAATGACAAATTTTCCAATAAATGAAATTGCAAACATTGTAAAAAAAGCATCAAACCCAATCTCAATATTTTTACGTATGGCAAAAAAAGTACAAGCCAAATTGCTCGATAAAGATGTAAAAAATTCAAATAAATTAATAACAATGATGGCGGAAAAAATCGACTCACCCAAATTTAAAGATGTTGTAAAAAATAAATACGAAGCGTGTATTATAGATGAATTTCAAGATACAGATAAATTACAATGGAAAATTTTTTACAACTTATTTTTTGATTCGACAAGATTATTTTTTATAGTAGGCGACCCAAAACAATCTATCTATTTATTTCGTAATGCTGATCTCCCTACGTTTATCTCAGCAAAAGACAAATTTCCAAACATATACTCACTGCCAACAAACTACAGATCCAACAAAAATATTATAACATCGTTAAATTCACTGTTCGATGAAACATTTACCCCTTCGCTATTCACATTTAAACAAAACGACTCTTCGATAATATACCAACAAGTGTGCTCCGGTAGAGGTAATGAAGAAAATGGCGATAGTGTTAAATTTTTATTTTTTGAAGGAGAAAAAGGAAGGTCAAAAACTTGGCCAACCGTTGATATGGAAAATGAGAAAATATTTCCATATATAGTTAACGAAATAAAAAAATTACCTTCAACTAAATCAATAGCAATCCTCGTAAAAGATAGATACCAGTCTACTAGGCTCTGTGATTTTCTAAATAAAAAAAACATTTTATCCATCTCAAGCTCTTCAGTTAGTGTTCTAGAGACAGAAGTCTTCAACCTCATAGAATTGGCCTTACAATTAGCAATATCCCCAAGAGATGTGAGTCTATTAAAACAATTTTTACACCATCCGATAATAGGATGGCCCATCCAAAAACTGCAATGCGACATGTTGGATAAAGACTTACAAGCATGTGTAGTATCATTTGTAAAACTTCGTGAAAATTTAAAAAATAACAGCATTGCATCTTTTCTAAACGCCCTATGCCAAACATCATTTACAAACAGACCTCTTTTACAACAAATAGCTCTATCACATGAATCATATAGCGATCTAATGCAATTAATTCCAATTATCATTGATTACAACAACATAACTCCGATGCAATGTCTCGACAAATTAAAACTTCTCGACCAAGAAAACCATCCATATTTAAAGAGAAAAATACTTGTAGAGGGCGATGTAGTTCAGGTTATGACGTCTCACATGAGTAAGGGGTTAGAGTTTGATGTAGTATTTGCACTTGGCATTTCATCGCACTCTGGAGATTCACCTGAAATATTAAAAGTAGACGAAAAGTGCGTGGTTTTTGAAAATAAAAACCCAAGTCACACAACAGCCATTTTTGAGCTCGATAAAGAAAAGATGCGTCTGTTATATGTAAGTCTTACAAGGAGCAAAGAGAGACTTTACATAATAGCCCCAATCAACAAAGAACCAAAACAACAACCATTTGGCAGCGCATCACCATTAGAGCTATTGTTAGCTCGCATAGACAAGAAATTTCTCTCATATGAAGAGACCTATAAAGAAATTCCACTCATTAATGTAAAAACCCTAACTGAGTCCCTCTCCAAAATACAAATATCGACACAACTTATAGATGTTGTGCAGTTTTCATCGGCACAACAAGTCGCACCACCGCCACATTTAACCGCGCCAACAGAGTTAAACAAAGTTCGACTACCAAAACCATCTCTATCATTTTCCAGCCTACCAAAAATCCATTTGCCAGCCACCCTTCCACCAAATGATTTTATCATCCCTCAAGGCTCTGAAACAGGAATTATATTTCATGCAATATTTGAAAAACTAATAGAAGACGGTTTGTATTTTAGTTGGAATGATAAAAAAATCAACCATTTGATACAACACGAAATAGAACTAACGCACTTGCAGAATTGGCAAAAAGAGATATTCGACATAATTCGAGTAGCCTTTCACACACCATTAAACATATTTTCATTAAAAGACGTTCCACCACACCAAATGAACTCAGAAATCCCATTTCTATACCAATTAAAGACTCATACAATGAAAGGATTCATTGACCTTGTATTCCACATGGAGGGTAAATATTACATATTAGACTGGAAACTCACAAGGTTAGAAAACTATACACAACCAGAATTAAAAAAAGCGATGGAAGTAAACAACTATTTTACTCAAATCTCAATATACAAAGAAGCCCTGAAGTTATACTTACAAACAATACAGAGACAACCATTCGAAGAGCTCTTTGGTGGTGCCTTTTACTTTTTTCTTAGAGGAAAAGAAAATGGACTTTTCGCTATATAATAGGCTTCTTTCGAAACTAAAATGAAGAGAGATCTCGACCGCATATTTTAATAAATATTGACTTTTACGCATAAATACTTTATTATTATGATATAGATCAATTTATAATTAACACCAGTAAGACACTAACATGAATATCAATAAGCATAGCGAAGAATTTAGTTTTTTAAAATCCCAACGGGAAAATCAACTTCAAGCTCAGGTTATTAACCCACAGGGAGTATTTAGATCAATTGATACGCTAATTGATATACCAAATGGAACTTTACTTGATAAAGTAAACTACGCTTTATTCAAATTTATGTACGAAAAAGATAATACACATGGAAAGCGCAACGAGGAAATATTAAAAGCAAATTACAATAATTTTAGTAGATTATTTGGGTCACTCAACCCAAGTTTTAATACATTCAAAGAAAATTTACAACAACTTAACCATAACAACGCCGCTAATAATGGCATTCCGATTCATAAAGAATTTAAAAAGTGTTTGTTAGATGATAACATATACATTGGCATGCCTATAGGCAACAGGGAAACAATGTATATAAAAGTTGGATCTTTATTAATAAGTCGTTGCTCTAAAGGAAAAAGTTCATATGACATAACTTTCCATTTAATATCAAACGAAAAGTTATTTGTCTTAAATATTGGTGGCATAGGAAGAAATAGTAATTTCAACATCGATGATTTTTTGCCATTTACGTATGACAACCCTTTTGAAACTAGCAAGCCAGAGGAACCAATGTCAATTGAATATAAAGAAGCAGTTAATAATTTAAAAAAATATTTACAAGAATTATGTAATGACAACACAAAAACTACAGCGATTCCCGCTGAAATTCATCAATATCTATAGGAGTTGAATTCATACTCAAAAATGAGTATCTCGATACATTTAGCGTGTCATATCTGAGCATTTATATATAAATTAAAATTTTA
>JAHFTJ010000005.1 GCA_023269435.1 Chlamydiota bacterium | reverse complement strand
TGAACTGTGATGCCATGTTTTGACCTCCAATAATTGTAAAACATTTATCACAAGTTTACGAAATCTTATTTTTAAATGCTCCTAAAAAAGGGCCTTGTAGAGGTTAGCGGGAATCGCTGATATTATAGCCTTTATTTTTTTAACTGTTTTTGAAACAATAACTATTGTTAATCTAAAAAAATTATTACAATTTTCACACTTATTTATATTCATATCCAAATTATAATATAAAAAACAATTAAACTCAATTGGTTAAAAAATATCGAGCGGAATGTTGGCAAGAAGAATAGTTGTGTGATTTTAGGTGATTCTTTTCATTGCAGGTTAGACTTAGTATTATAGAAAAATATTGTAATAAACAATTACTTAGTATATGATTTTAGCGTATAAAAGCATGGATTAGGACGAGCTAAATGTTTGACTTTATTTTTTATTATCATAATATTAATTATGTCATTTTTTTAACGATTTTTATCGCACCAACTCTAAATGGATTTGAATATACTAATTTCAATAGTGTATGCACATTTGAAAAATGTTATGAAGAAAAATTTGCTAATAATTATTTTAATTTTGTCGACAGCGATATAACAATTGAAAATTTTGTTGATTGCCTATCGAACTTTAGAAGTTCTTTAGTCGTTAAACTTAATTGTCAGTTACCTTCATTGACTGATCTTTACGTAAATGTATGTGATTGTTTAATATGGAATGGAATTAAAATAGACGAAGAGGAAATTGAACAAATTTATTTTGAAATTCAAAAAAAAGAAAATTTATGCATTAATAGCGCATTTGGTTTTTTTGCCGATAAACATAACAACTACAAAATTATGCATATTAATACTTCAGAAAAAGATAAAAAAAATATGCCAGAGAGAAGTAGATTTATTTTTGGATTTTTAAAGTGTTTGGTTGGTGGATTAATGTGCATTATCCCAGTTCCTGCTATTCAGGCTGTTGGTGGGATGTTTGTTTTTCAGGGCATTAATGATTGCATTGATGATTCTCGTGAAATTGGTGAAAATAACGAAAGATTAAAAATGGAAGAAGAAAATAAAAATACGATTAATCATGAATGATGACTAGCCTTTAACTATTATTTAAATATTAGTTAGTTGTAAATAGCGCAGAGATGTTTTAATCAAAGGATCCTTTATGTATCATGAGTTTATTTATAATTTTTATGAATTTTTAAAGTATTTATTATCTTGTCCATTTATAGGGTTTGCATTGTATATTGTTATATTTGAATTTTATAAAAGCTTCTCCTTATCTAATGAAAATTATTATAAATCGATGTCAAAAAAAAGAAAAATTAAATGTTGGCTTTATTTATCAGTTTTATCTTTTATTGTTGCAATGTTAATTAGAACATTCTCTAGTTGCAGTATAGCTGTACGATAGAAAGTGATGTATAGTTTGAAATTATTTCGTAAGCTTAAAAAAACATTTATTAGACTTCTTGTATAAACTAAATTTTTAATATGCACTTCCATCCGCTTTTAATTCATTTTGCTCACTTCAAACTTGAAAAGACGAATTATTATTAAATTTGCGAGTGATTTCTTCTTCGTGGTTACGGAATGCATGCCAAATAGCACACATCCTAGCAAGGCATGATCCTTTTGAAAAATAAGTAGATGACTGAATAGATTTTATTTTTATTTTAAAACCATGTTCTAAATCATATGTAATACCATCATCAATAGCTAGAGCTTCACGCGAAGGTGCATAAACACTTAAGTTTGTGGTATTAGCGATAAATTGAGCAACATTTTGACTATTATCGTTTTCTAACATTTGACCTGTATAACAAGATTCTAAAATGATAGGCGAATCTTGTTCTAATTTTTCTAACTGTTTTTGTAGAAGCAATTGCATTATTTTGTCTTGTTTATTACAGTCTGAATTGTAATGGTTTTGAAATGTTAGATCAGCAAATTGTGTTGGATGACTTATATCTATTCTTGCACTATGATTAAAATTGATTGAAGTTCGTGTGCCGTGTGCCCTTATCCATAGTGCTTTAATTTTATTGTTATTTTTTTTTAAAGATTCAAATTTCAATTCAATATCTTTTAAAGATTCGATTTTTACAAATTTTATTTTACATTTTGATTGTTCTTCCAATCGAATGAAGTTTTCTGTAGAAACAGGAATATGTCCATCTCCATTTATTATTAAAATAATTGATTCTTCGTGATAATTTACATTTTCTTTTTCTATAACATAGTTATTATATAAGTTGGTATTTTCAAGAGAAATTCTTCTTTTTGCAAGTTTTTCTTCGTTATTTACCCCAAGTATTAGAGCAAATGCGTAAACAATATAATCACTAAGTTTTTTAATTATTTTTGTTACAATTGGAGTATTTCTATTTTTTATTTGGTAATGCCAATCATCACGATGATTCCAACTAAAATCTAATGCTTCTAATAATGTAGTACCCATAATATATTTATTATGCTTAATTGAATCAATTAAAGCAATACAAAATACAATATTAGATACATATCTAAGGAGTTGTTTTTAAATGTAGTAGAAAAATATTTGCTGTTTCTATAAAATGAACGTTAACTTGTTATAGGTTATTGATATGATTAGGAAATTATTCTTAAGGTTTTGCCGAGTTGTTTTAAAGACATTTTTATCGCTGAGATATCGAATAGAAGTTACAGGAAAAGATGTAGTTAAAGATAGTCGTTATAAAAATAAAGGCGTTTTAGTTCTTCCAAATCATCCGTCAGAGGTAGATCCACTAATAATATTAATGTTATTGTGGGTAGATTTTGATTTGATCCCTCTTGTTGCTGAAAGTTTTTATCATAATCCATTCACTAAATTTTTTATGCGATTAGTAAAAGCTAGACCTGTTGCAGAATTTGATAAAGCAGTTAGTGATTTTAAAATAAAAAGTGCCGAAAAACTATTTAAAGATATTGTTGATGATTTAAATCATGGAGCACACGTTTTACTATATCCTGGTGGTGGGTTGAAAGTAGGACCAGAAGAAAAAATAGGAGGGAGGTCTCTCGCTCATAGCACTGTTCAATCTGCACCAGACGCCGAAATTTTATTAGTAAGGACAACTGGATTATGGGGAAGTTTATTTTCAAAGGCTTATACGCAAAAGTCTCCAAATTTTTGGCGTACGCTGTGTAGTGGATTTTATATTTTATTGAAAAATTTGTTGTTTTTTACACCAAGAAGGAGGGTAAAAGTCGATTTTTCACATCTTCCTGAAGATTTCCCAAAGTATGGGAGTAAGGGAGAATTTAATCGAGCTTTGGAGAAATTTTATAATAATTATTTAGATTTTGACAATGATGACGCACTGTTAGAGAAGGAACCGCTACATCAAATTCCATATTATTTTTGGTCAAAAAAAGTCCCTGAAGTATTTATTAAAAAAAATAAAACAAGAAATTATAACGATAATTTAATACCAAAGCATATTAGACAAGACATTATGTGTCAGTTGTCTGAGTTGTCAGGAAAGGCAGTTGCTGATATAACTGACTCTTCTGATTTAATATATGATTTAGGGTTGGATTCTTTAAATATTGCATCTATATACACTTATATGGATTCAAATTATGATATTGCTCAATCAGTGGAGCCTGGTGAATTACACACAGTTGAGGATCTATTTGATGCAGCAACACATTTGAAAAATAAAAAAACAGAGAGAGAGTTTAATGACGAAGAACATTCCACTTGGTCCAGATTTAAAGGTAACAGAAAAGATCCAAAGTTTACTAATGGCACAACTATTATAGAGATGTTTTTAAATAGTTGCGATAAAATGAAGGGGAGTCCAGCTTGCGCAGACGAATCTACATGTGAATTGAGTTATAGTAAAATGAAACTTGCAATAATTATTCTAGCCAACAAGTTTCAAAAACTTGAAGGTAATTATATTGGGGTTCTTCTTCCATCATCTATTGGAGCTTATTTAATTATATTAGCATGTATGTTGGCTGGAAAAGTGCCAGTACCATTAAATTGGACGATAGGCTCTTTTTTTACAAATCATGCGATAGATTTGTTAAATATTAAAAATATAATTTCTTCAGAAAAGTTTATTAATAAACTTGATAATGTAGATTTAGGAAACGCACTTAGTAAATTGATGTTAATTGAAGATTTGAAAAAAACAATTACATTAAAAGATAAAATTAATGGAGTGATTCTTTCAAAAAGAGATGTTACTGCTCTTTTTAAGAAGTTTAAAATAGATAAATTAACAGAAAACAATAATGCAATAGCTTTATTTACAAGTGGTACAACTGCATTGCCAAAATGCGTAATTTTAACTCATAAAAATATCGTAACAAATTTAACGGACTCGATGAAATGTTTTGAATTTTTATCTAGCGATGTCCTTATAAATGCTTTGCCGCCTTTTCACATTTTTGGATTGATTTTAGGTGTTTTGCCATTACTCTTAGGTATTCGCGTTTTATATTCACCAGACCCTCTTGACGGATCTAAAATTGCAAAACAGATTTTAAAATGGCGTGTGACGATAATTATTATGGCTCCTACATTTTATGCTAACTTATTTAGAGTTGCTACGTTGAATCAGCTAAAATCACTTAGAATATTTATATCTGGAGCTGAAGCAGCCCCATCTAGTTTAGTAGAATTTGTGAAAAAATTAGGTGATGTGTGGTTTTTAGAGGGGTATGGACTTACGGAGACTTCCCCAATAATTTCTGTTAATAATATGTATAAAAAACCAAATGGGGTTGGTCAAATACTGTCATCGGTAGATTTAATTATTGTGGAACCTGAATCTGGGCAAAAACTCTTAAAACATCAGATTGGTGAAATATGCGTAAGAGGAGATAGTGTATTTTCTGGTTATTACAAACAAGACAATAGCGATGTATTTATAGATGTTGATGGTAAAAAATATTTTCGTACAGGTGATTTAGGATATTACGATGAAAATGGTTATCTTTATCTCTCTGCTAGGTTAAAAAATACAATAAAAAAAGGCGGCGAGCTAATAAATTTAACTGCAATAGAATTCGCTCTTTTCAATAAAGCAAAAGAGAGGGGGTGGATTTCACAAGATATTAACCATATGCCATTTGCGTGTATTCCAAAATTATCATCTAATGGAAGTAGTCAAAAAGTGGTGTTGTTTAGTGAAATAGACATTCCACTCGATAAAGCCAACAATGCATTGATTGAATCTGGATTTTCAAGATTGTATAAGATTAATGAAGTTGTTAAAATTGATGAAATACCAATGTTAAAAACAGGTAAAATTTGTTATAGAAAACTTTTTGAAATGAAGATTTAATGAAAAATAATTTATATATTTACGATACAAAGATACGTGAAAAAATAATATTAAAACCAGCAAAAGACAATAAGATACTCATGTATACTTGTGGTCCGACAGTGTATAATTATGCTCATATTGGAAATTTGAGAACATATATATTTGAAGATCTCTTAAGGAGAACTATCAAATTTTTCGGTATGGATATTCACCAAGTTATGAACTTGACAGACGTTGACGATAAAACTATACAATGTGCTAATGCTAATGGAATTAAGCTTTCTGAATATACAGAGCATTATACCAAAGCTTTTTTACAAGACTTGAAGATATTAAATGTTGAACCTGTTGAAAATTATCCAAGAGCTACTGATTACATTGATAGTATGATTGTAATAATTAGTAAATTAATAGAGAAGGGGATAGCCTATATAGTTGAAGGGGGAAGTGTATTTTATCGCATATCTAAATTTCCATCTTATGGGGCACTTTCACACTTCAATCTTAATGATTTAAAATCTGGAGCATCAGAGAGTGTAAATGAAGATGAGTATGAAAAAGAGAGCATCTCAGATTTTGTATTGTGGAAAGGATATGATAAAAAAAGAGATGGAGATATATTTTGGGAATCGCCATGGGGCAATGGGAGGCCTGGGTGGCACATAGAGTGTAGCGCTATGGCTATTAAATGTTTGGGTGAGACTATTGATTTACACGTTGGTGGAGTAGATAATATATTCCCCCATCATGAAAATGAAATAGCACAATCGGAAGGGTATACAGGGAAACAATTTTCTAGACATTGGATGCACAGCGCTCATTTAATAGTGGATGGTAAAAAAATGTCGAAAAGTTTAGGTAATTTTTTTACATTAAATGATCTATTAAAAAATGGATTTTCAGGTAGAGATGTAAGGTATTTACTAATGTCTACTCATTATAGATCTCCATTAAATTTTACATTTGCAGGTTTGGATGGAGCTAAAAATGCTATACGACGTATAGATGATTTTATTAATAGATTGAATAAAATTACAAATTTAGATTTAATCTCGATAGATGATGATATATTGGATGTTTATGACAAGTTTACATTATTTATTGGTGACGATTTAAATATCTCAGGAGCCCTTGGAGTTGTTTTTGATTTTATAAGAAAAATTAATTCTCTATGCGACAAAAATGAATTAGGTACGATAGGAGCCAATAAAATCTTAACATATTTCAAGAAAATTGATCTCGTTTTGGGATTAATTCAACATGATTGCGCAAATATCCCTGATGATATTCAAATCTATTTAGTTCAACGTAATAAAGCGCGCGCAGAAAAAAAATGGCAATTTGCAGATGAATTACGTGATAAAATAGAATTGGCAGGGTATACTATAGAAGATTCACAAGATGGATCTTATTTAAGAAAAAAATAATTGTTAGGTGGGAAGTTATGGCGCAACCTTTTTACTTTGAATTCGATGAATTTAAAACTAGAGTGTTAAAATTAAAAGAAATTAAATCGATAGGAATTGACCCGTACCCACACCATTATTGCCCAACCAGTGAAGTAAAAACTGTTTTACAACAATATAACAACATTGAAGTTGGAGAGTATGACGACGCTTTATGTAAAAATTCTGATTATGTATGTGTAGCTGGTAGATTAGTTTTACATCGAGTTATGGGAAAAAATATTTTTGCTCAAATACAAGATGAATCGTCGCGTATACAATTATTATTTAATAGAGATGTAACTAAAGTAAATGGCTTACCAGATGAATCAGAAATTAATTCTCATAAGTTTATAGAAAAAAAGTTAGACCTAGGAGACATTATCGGGGTAGAAGGACATTTGTTTCGCACTCAAAAAGGTGAACTTACAATATTCGTAACAAGTGTTACGTTGCTTTGTAAATCACTTTTGCCACTACCCGATAAACATAGTGGACTTGCAGATAAAGAGAGTAGATATCGCAAAAGATGGTTAGATCTTATATCAAATCCAGATGTTATGGATACATTTAAATTGCGTAGTAAAATAATATCATTGATAAGAAAATTTTTTGACGAAAAAGGATTTTTAGAAGTTGAGACTCCAACAATTGAAAAATTGTATGGTGGAGCTATGGCAAGACCATTTACAACTGAGCTAAATGCATTACACATGAAAATGTATATGCGTATTGCACTTGAGATATCGTTGAAAAAATTGATTATTGGTGGAATGCGTAGAGTTTATGAAATAGGTAAATTATTTAGAAATGAAGGGATAGACGCTACACACAATCCTGAATTTACAATGGTTGAGTGTTATAGTGTTTATTGGGATTATAATGATGTGATGCATTTTACAGAAAATCTCTATGAATCTATTGCAAAAGAGTTGTTCGGAACTACTAAAATAGGGATAAGAAAAGACAAAAGAGGAAAAGAGTACGAAATAGATTTAAAAACACCGTGGATTAGATTGTCTATGGTTGAAAGTATAAAAGAATATGGTGAAATAGATATCTCAAATTTGGATAACGATGAAATAAGAAAATTTCTTTTAAAAGATGGTTTATTTGATTTGGACGATATTTCAGATGCATCAAGAGGTCAGTTGATAATGATGTTGTTTGAGGAGTTTGTTGAAAATAAATTAATTCAGCCGCATTTTATAATAGATCATCCAATAGAGAGTACGCCATTGTGTAAATTGCATCGCAACAAAGAGTTAGCAAGGCAAGGTTTTGTTGAACGTTTTGAAGGATTTATATTAGGGACAGAGATTTGTAACGCTTATACAGAACTTAACGACCCAATATTGCAACGTGAGTTATTAGAGCGGCAAGAACGTCTTTTGGAAAGTGGCGATGAAGAGGCTAATCCATTAGACGAAGAATTTCTTGAGGCTATTTGTCAAGGTATGCCGCCTTGCGGAGGTCTTGGTATAGGAATAGATAGAATGATTATGTTGTTTGCTAACGAACAATCGATAAGAGATGTTATATTTTTCCCAATCATGAAACATGCAGAACCAGTAGTACTTTTACCAACTTAATCTAAGCTTGTCATCGCTAGTACGTGCTTTCTTTACATCTATTAAATTTATATTTTTTTGCATTTTGTGTGGCATTTGATAAATGAGCGTTAAAAAAAATTTATTTGAATGCATGTTATTTTTGCTCGTTACAGGTCCAGCAGCAGCGCCTGGAGTATAAGGTGGATAGTCGTCGCCTTTAATATTAAAGTGAGCGTAATCTATAAAATCGTACTCTACACGTAAATGCCAACATTCGGTTAATAAAAATTTAACTGCCCCTCCGCAACTGAAAGCTGGAGCCCATTTTGAATGGCGACCACTTGGAGCAAAGTTACCTGCAATGTTATTGACAATTCTAAATTGATCTAAGTTGCAACCAATTTTTAAAAATCCTTGTAATTTTTTTACAACTTGATAGCCAGGCATAAACGATAAACCAAATGTATAGCCAAATTTTTCATTGATGACATAAGACTCTGTATCCAAACCAATTTTCTTAGTTTTGGTAGAGCTAATCCCATCAAATCCACAACTTAATTCACAATTTAAAACAATGTCATTAATAAAAATGTGTGACAAACCAACAACACCACCACCAGAGCATCCTATTTTTTTTCGTGGTGACGATGGCAATTCAAATGTTTGACCCGGATATGGACCCCAACTTTGTGTCACAGATAATTTTTCAGAATTGTGCCAAAAAACAATCCCACTAAATAAACCACAATAAAAATTACTCTCATTTGAAGAATGTGTTGCATTTGCTAATGTTGGAATAACAAACAATAGAGTTGCATTAAAAAAAATTTTTTTGATTTGTGTTATTATCATATTTCAATTCCAATCGTTATTTATTAAAAATGTTGTATCTTGTGATGACATACCATGAGCATCATAAGCTGTAACTGTAACAACGTAGACAACTTTTGCGTCCATATTTGTAATTTCATATGTTAGCAAATTTTTTCTTGTTGCATCTACAATAGACGGTTTGCCATCTTCCCTTGCAACACCAATATTATAAGTATACGGAGGAGTCCCACCAGTTGCACCTAAAAATGCAAAAACACCCCAATGTTTAGGTTGTGAAGTCCAACTATACTTTGATGAGTTAATAATATTACTTGGTTCATTAGCAGTTTTAATCGTACTGCTAATTTCATCTTTAACAACTCCATCTATTGCATCAATTTTATATGGATACCTAGTTGAAGGAGTTAAACCATTTGCGATATATGTGTAATGCGTGCCACTAGGTATTGGAGAAAATGTATTACCTGCGAATGTAATGGTGTTTCTTAATGCTCCAGGGATAGTCTCTGTCACACTCCAAGAAAAAATTGCTGTTGTAGATGTTGTACGTGGGTATCCCGAATCCAAATTAATTGTAATTATATTAACTGGAGGTGTTGTTTTTGTTTTGAACGTACCATCAAACAATCCAGGCGATTGATTGTTATCAAATGCATTTATTGTATAGTTATAATTTGTATTATGATCTAAATTAGATAGAATAACAGAACAATTAGATGAAGTCGAATCAATTGGAGTGATAATCACAATTGGCCCATCGTATATTTGTGTCCCCCCATTCTTAGTATACTGTATAGTGGCGCTTATTGTATTAGAATTCTCGTTATAAGTTAATCTCCATGAAAGTGTTGCATCTGTGGTTGTTGTAGATTCTTTAACATTATCAATTACTACATATGTTGGAGATGGTTCAGTACTTATAGTGCCACTAACTTTACTATTTACTGTTCCATCTGTAGCATAAATTGTAAATGGATAGATTGTAGAAGGAGTTAGGCCATTTGCAAAATATGTGTAAGTTGATCCGCTAATTGAATATGGTGGATATGAAACTCCATTAAATGTAATAGTGCTTGTTAATGGTAGTGATGGAATTGTTTCATATATATACCATGTAAACTGAATATAGTTCACATCAAAAGAGTTCCTTGTATCGATTGTAATCACATTTGTTGGTGGAATTCCACTTGTTGTAAATGTGCCGCTATATTTTGTATCGATTGGTGGTGCAAGTGATAATATATCAAAATTATCAACTACTGCATCTATTGTATAAAAATATTTTGTCCCAGGATCTAAACTAGATAAGTTAACCGAACAATTGGTTGATGTGTTGTCAATAGGAGTGTTCATTACAGTTAATGTATTTATTTCTGCATCAGAATCTTTTTCATATGTTATTGAGTTGGTTACATTTGCAATATCCCCACTGTAAATTACTCTCCATGAAAGTGTTTGTGTTGTGTCGGTAGGTTCTACGACGTTGTTAATTGTTATTGTAGGCGCATTCCCACTAGTTGTAAAAGAACTTAAGTTTTCAGTTATATTGATTCCGCCAATAGTATTAAATGCAATATAATTATATAATGTTTTTTTATTTAAATTTGTAATTGTTGCTGTGAAATTTCCGTCGCCGTTATTAGTTGCTATAACTTCAGTTTCGTTTGCACCGCTAAGAATAACTCCACCACTTGTTGCAATTGGACTGCTATTATAATTTGTTACATGCCAATTAATAGTTGCACTCGTATCTGTTACAGTTTGATTCAAATTATCTATACTATATGGTTGCCATAAATCTATTTCTGTACTCTCTGTGAATTTAAATGCTAATTCAGTCTCTAAATTTGTTAAAGCTTGATTGATTACACTGTACATTGTATTTCTACTAACTGAGTTATTCATACTTACAATATCTGTTGATAGCACATTATTTGTTGATAGAGATGCAGTAAAAGCATTCTCTCCTTGTTGTTGCGTAATTAAAGTATAAGTTGTCGATGTTGATCCATACCCTAACGTCATCATATTTTTAGCGAAAATTATTTCAAGCGATGCATAACTAAATGTCAAATTATTGTTTACAGTTATCCAAGCACTTATTTTTGAATTATTATTATAAAGTTGATCGAGGTAAAATCTTATTTGTCGTGGGTAAAGAATAAAAGTTCCGCTTGAGTTAACGCCAACAGATGCATTGTATTCAGAATCGCTCAATCCGTAATTATTAATATTACTTAATTGGGTTGCGTATTTATTTGTATCTGAGCAAATATTTACATATTGTTCAAAAATAGATGAATAAAGACCAGCATTGTAATTTGCATTTTGAAGTATATCTAAAAAAGGTAAATTAATTGGATTTGATAAATTTGTTACACAATTAGGCCATGTTGAATATTCTGGCCCCCATGTAGGCGAATTGGCTGTAAATGTGGAAACAAGATCGTTATATTGAAAATATGCTGCTGCAATTGGTCCAAAATAGATATTTTCTAACGACGATGGACTCATACTGGAATATGCTGAAAATTCTTTTATGAATATTTGATTTTGATTTGCTATAAAAAATCCTAATTTTTTTTGTAGTGCGTTGTAATTAATTAACCCTATGCCTGTACTATCTGGCAATCTAACTGCAAAATTATTAATTTGATAAGGTCCGCCTTGCCCTACGGCTAATAGTTGAGAATATTCCGGTTCTGTATTTATATTGTCGTTATTTTTTGCCGTTGGATATGTGTGCAAATTGTTGTTTTCTTGCATTAATTGACCAAAAAGAGAACCGTAAAGATAATCTTTATCAAAATATATATTTGGATAAGTTGCGTTTATCATATGGCCGTATAGAACTCCGGCAACATAATTGCTCTGTATTAAATCGGTGTATGTTGCATTCAATGGAATTGTCTCTGCTGATGTTTGTCCAGTTGTATATGGGAATGTAATGTGATAAGTAATTGTGTCTGGTGCTGGTGCTGGATCAGCCAATAATGTATTTTGAAAAACGGAGAAAAAACAAAAAATAATTGTAAATATTTTATACATAAATCGTATATTCGTATTTTTTATATTAAAAATCATTATTTTTTATATCTACCACGTAGATATTGGATTTACATCTATTAACACTCTCACGCTTGATAGTTTACTAATTTGTAAAGATTTTATTGATTGCGAAATGAGCGACACATCAATCCCCTTTGCCATGATTTGAAAACGATAATTATCTTTTATTTTGGCATAACCACATGGGATTACATTGTGAAATGTAAATGAACCGTTTAATTTTGCCGCCAACATATTTTTAAAATCCTCTGCATAGTTTTTAACTTTATCGCAATCTTTACCAGAGAAAATTATTTTTACAAGTTTTGAAAATGGGGGATAGTCAAACATTTCCCTCTCTTTTAGTTCCATTGTAAAAAATTCTAAATAATTTTCGTTTGAGGCTAAGTTAATAACTTTGTGATTAGGCAAGATGCTCTGTATTATCACTTCACCAGGGAGATCGCCCCTCCCGCTACGACCAGCAACTTGAGTTATTAGGCTAAAAGTATGTTCATCTGATCTGAAATCTGGTATATTTAGAGAGGAATCGGCATTTAATATACCAACAAGAGTTACATTTGGAAAGTGTAGTCCTTTTGCTATCATCTGAGTGCCAATTAATATGTCACCTTTCCCAGAACGAAATTGCTTGAAAATTTTATCTAAACTTCCTTTATGCTTTGTTGTGTCTCTATCTATACGAAGTGTTTTTACATCTTTAAAAATACTATGCAAACTTCTTTCAACTTGTTCTGTCCCTGGACCGCGGTATTTTAACGTCTCAACCGCACCGCAATTTATACACTTTTCAATAGGTGGTTTTAATGTAAATGAGCATATATGACACGATAAGATATTTTCACTTTTATGATATGTGAGAGATGTATCGCAATGGTGGCATTTTTGCGTTTTAAAGCATGAACTACATACTTGACAAGTGTAGTAACCTCGTCTATTTAAAAAAAGCAACGTCTGTTCGCCATCTTCGATTCTTTTTTTTATTTTCTGTAATAATATGTCTGAAAATAGAGTAAAACCTCCATTTTTTTTCATTTCATCCTTCATATCTACTATTTCTACTTTTGGTCTAGTAACATTAATAGGTCGATGTGTTAGAGTGTGTAGTTTATACTTTCCATTCTTAGCGTTAAAATAACTTTCAATACTTGGTGTAGCACTTCCTAATATAACTGTAGAAGACGTTATCTTCCCGCGCATTACAGCTATATCTCTGGCGTGATAGCACGGCGCTTCATCCGATTGTTTGTAAGAATTTTCGTGTTCTTCATCTACAATTATCAAGCCTAGATTAGGTACTGGACTGAATATAGCAGATCTAGCGCCAATAACTACTTGTATTTCTTTTTTGCGAATTTTGTGCCAAGTATCAAACCGCTCTCTATCACTTAATTTATGGTGTAAAATTGCAATTTTTGTTTGCAGTCGACTTTTTAATTGTTCTATTGTTTGCATTGTTAAAGATATTTCTGGAACTAACATGATTACACCTTTCCCAAAAGATAGAGCTTTACTTATCGCTTGCAGATAAATTTCAGTTTTACCGCTCCCTGTTATTCCATGAATTAAATGCGTTTCAAATAGATTGCTAGAGATGCTTTTATCAATTTCTTGTAATGTATTTTGTTGTTCTCCTGATAGAATCTTTGGTTTTGTTTGGAAAAACTCTTCATTTTCTATTGAATTGTTGTTTACTTGAACTTTTTTAGATTTTAGTATTTTGTTTTCAATTAGAGTCTTTACCGGTCCTTTTGTAATTTGATTTTTTTGCAATAGTTCAGTAAGTAGTATCCCATTAGTATTTATTAGAATAATATCTAATACTTTTGCTTGTTTTGGATATTTTGATCTTATTTCTTCACAGTATGTAATTAATTTTAACTGCGTAACGTTCTTTTCTATTAAGAGTTGTCTCTGCTCTTTAAAATTTTTTTTTATACTTGATGGTAAAACAGAGAGCAACGATTTATTTATAGATGTGCAGTAATATGAACTCATCCATGAGATAAGTTTGAAGAGATCTTCGCTTAAACAATCTTCAGATAAAACTTCTAGAATTGGCTCTATTTTATATATTTTGCTCGTTTCGCTCAATGTCAGGACCGTTCCTTTACATTCATTTCCTCTTATTGTTATAGAGACTCTACTTCCAGCTTTAATTTTAGAAATTATACTATCAGGTACGCCATAATCTAGCGGTTTATTTATAAGGCGATCGGGTATTACTGCTGCAAATAGTTTAAACGTCATATTTATTTATAGCGTTTAAGATCGTATCCCACAACTGACATTTATTCATTGGTTGTTTAAAGTATTGGTCGATATTGCTTATTGTTATTGCTTGAAAATTGCCTATTAATTTAATAAGTTTATTTGAATATATATGAAAATGCTTAATTAAATTTGGTGATTTAGACAAAACAAGATCTGGAACTATCAACAATTTTATATTTGTAGATGAAAATATATTTTCCCATCTATCTTCTCCCTCTATTGATGTGATATCTATAATTTTTGATGTTGCAAAAGTTATATCGATAGCGTGTGCTAAATTATTTAAAAAAGAGAGATAATCCCTTACATCATTATTTACAAAAATTGGAATTTGCGAAAGAGATTTTTGATCTTTCCAAGCTGATCGTATTTGTTTAGGTAAGGAATCTGCTGGTGGATTTTTATGTATTGAAATGTTAGGGGCTATTTGCATGTAAATTTTATTTATATTTGCAACGTCTACGTCCCTTTCTATTTTAAGACTTTCCACATGAAGTTTTGCTGTTTCGTCATTTTTATTTTTAATTGTTGAAATATTATGTTGAGTATTAACTGGTTGTGCTGATTGTGTAATTTTTAAGTCGATTTTTTCTTTTGTGTTGTTAGTTTTAACATTTGATTTAATTAAAATCTTAATAGATTCGTTTAATAAAATAGAATCTTTATTGGTGTAATTATCAATTAATAATTTTTCTAGTGAATTTAACAAATTATTCATAAAATAGTTTTCGCGCATACTCATTAGCATTAAATGGTATTATATCGCCTATTTTTTCTCCTACACCTATATATTTTATAGGAATTCCAAATTCTCGGTACAAAGGTAAAACTACACCGCCTTTTGCAGTCCCATCTAATTTTGTTATAATAATACCAGTTAAATTAGTGAATTTGTTAAAGATGCGGCACTGTTCAATAGCTGTTTGACCTAAGCTTCCATCTACTATTATATAAGTTTCATGTGGGGCGTCTTTGTCTTGTTTTTTAGCTATGCGAGACATTTTTTCTAATTCTTGCATTAAATTTGTTTTTGATTCTAATCTACCAGCTGTATCGCATATGAGAACATCAAAATTTTTAGTTATAGCTTTTGACATAGCATCGTACAACACCCCGGAAGGATCTCCATTAGCACATCCTAATACAATGTCAGTGCCAATTCGCTTACTCCAAACATTTAATTGTTCTACAGCTGCGCTTCTAAATGTATCAGCTGCAACTAATAATACTTTTTTATTATTTGTTTTAAATATATTTGCTAATTTGGCTATTGTGGTTGTCTTCCCGGTTCCATTAGCTCCAACAATTAATATAACGGTTGGCATGTTTTCTAATGGCTTATTACCAAATACTTTCGGTGGAGTTTGCAATAATTCCACCGATAATCTTTCTAATTTGTTTATATAGTCATTACCGTTAGCGTTAGGAGTCTCTTTATGAAATTTTTTTATCTCTTCTATAAATTCATTTACTATATTTGATCCTAGATCAGCTTCGTAAAGAATTTTTTCCAAATCGCATAAACTCTTTTCATCTAGTGGGCTAGAAAAAAGAGATAAAATTCGTTTTCCTAAAAATGAATACGTTTTTTTAAATGTATTTTTAAAAAAATTAAACATTAAATTCCTCTATTCTTGAATCAATGAAAAAGCTTATTGACTAAATTGTACAATATAATTTTATTAAAGAAAAGGGCGTTGTTATGAAGTTTATTCCGATTAAAATTAATATTGGATTTTTTATCACTTCTGCATTAATTGGTTTTTTGAATTCTTTTTCGTTAATTGGCACAATTATCTGGATGGTAATGATATTTGTTTCTGTCTTAGTTCATGAATATGGACATGCTATTACTGCAAAAATATTTGGACAACATCCAAGAATTGAACTAATAGCTTTTGGTGGTGTAACAATTCCAGAAGGACGTAAATTAAAAACATGGGAAGAATTTTTGGTAGTTTTTATGGGGCCATTTTTTGGTTTTATCCTATTTGTTGTAGCTACATTAATTTTACAACTCCCATTTCACAACGATTTTTTTCGGTCTATTTTACAGATTTTTAGGTTTGTGAATTTATTTTGGACTGTGATAAATTTATTGCCAATATTACCACTAGATGGTGGGCAACTTGTTCGCGTTGTCCTTGAGGCGTTTTTAAAACATAAAGCGTGGAAAGTCTCTCTTTATATATCATTGGTTGCATCTGTACTTTTTTCTCTTCTTTTATTCTTAATTGGATTTTTCTTGGCTGGAGCTGTTTTTTTGATATTTACATTTCAAAACTTAGAAGCGCTTAGGTACACGCGCAATTATTGTGAACCTGATCAATCTGAATGCAATAGGATTGCGCTTAATGAAATAGAAAATTTACTAAAATTAAATGATTATATAAATGCTATCCCAAAATTGATTTTTTTAATTAAAAAAACAAAAGAAGGATTAATTCATGTTGCAGCATCAGAATATTTAGCAAAGATTTATTTCGAAAAAAGAGAATACAAAAATGCATATGATCTTTTAAATAAAATTGAGAAATTCATATCTAAAGAGTCTAAGTCTATCCTTTATTTGTCAGCCTATGAGATGTGTGATTATGAAAGAGTTGTAGCCCTTTCAGGGTTATGTTTTCAAGAAAAACAAACAATTGAAGTAGCCTTTATAGCAGCAGCATCAAATGCTATGTTGAATAATTTACATAAATCTATAGAGTGGTTAAAAAGGGTAAAGTCATTTGAAAAAGTCGATTTATTGCATCTAATTAAAGATAATGCTTTTGATCTCATTAGAAACGAAGAGGAATTCAAGGGTTTTATCGATCGATTGTAAAATCGTATTTTAATGTTGTTTTCACAAAAAAGTTTGTGAAAAATCACAGAAATGTTGTCTAGTATTACGCCGTAGGTTAGTATAAATTATATAAAATACAAAATATGGAGGTTGCTAGTGAATAAAGGTGAATTAATCGAAGAATTATCAAACAAAACTGGGTTTACTAAAACAGATACCCAAAAGTTTGTGAATGCATATGTTGAAGTTATACGTAAATCTTTACGCAAAGGTAATAGAGTTCAGTTAGTTGGTTTTGGAACTTTTAAAGTAACAAATAGACAAGCTAGAACTGGGAGAAATCCTCAGACGGGAAATTTAATTAAAATTCCAGCTAAAAAAGTTCCTTCGTTTAAAGCTGGAAAATCTTTAAAAGAAGCTGTTAACTAATTATAAAACAACTTGTTAGGTGATATTATGTTTAATAGAGTAGTTCAATGTGTTGCTATTATCTCTTTTTTATCGATGAAAAGTCAGATTAATTGCCAAGAGAATATAAGTAATTCTGAATTGTGCAATCATTGCGGTAAAAGCTTATCGCAAGCATTTATAGAAGTTGCTAAAAAAGGACGCCCTTCAGTAGTACATATAAGATGCGAGCAAGGTAAGCGCGGATCTAAAAATGGATTTGAGAGTTTTCAAGATAGCTCACCAAATCTTTTTGAAAGATTCCAAGAAGATTTATTTAATAAATTTTTTGGATTTTCAGGGGGAGATAATAGATCGCCTAAAACAAACTCTGCTCCAGTGAGTAGTGGATCTGGATTTATAGTATCATCAGATGGGTACATAATAACTAATCATCACGTTGTAAAAGATGCTGCACGCATAATTGTTGAAAAGTATGATGATGTTGAAAAAGAATTTGAAGCAAAATTAGTAGGGTGCGACCCTAATACGGATATTGCTGTGTTAAAAATAGAGTGCAATAATCTTGTATTTTTAGAGTTTGCAGATTCAGACAAAATTCAAGTTGGTCAATGGAGTATGGCTATTGGACATCCGTTTAGGTTAAGAGATTCAGTTACGGCCGGAGTAATAAGCGCAACAAACAGGGGAGATTTGCAAATTTCTCAATTAGAAGATTTTATACAAACTGACACTGCAATGAATCCTGGCAATTCAGGCGGTCCATTGATGGATTTAAATTGCAAGGTAATAGGAGTAAACACAGCTATATTGTCTCAAACAGGCGGGAGTATTGGTGTAGGTTTTGCAGTTCCAAGTAACATAGCTAGTATGGTTTTTGAACAAATAAAAAAGAACGGAAGTGTAGACAGGGCTTTCTTAGGGGTTCAAATACAAGATCTAAATGAGAGTTTGTGTATTGGTTTCAAGATAAAAAAAGGAACTACTGGCGCTTTAATATCAGAAGTTATGGAAAATTCGCCAGCAGCAAGTTCAGGATTATTATCAGGTGATATTGTTGTCGAATTTAATGGCGATAGCATAAAAAACTCAAAACAACTCTATAACAATCTTGGCAAACTTGCATCTGGAAATAATTGTGAAATAAAAATTATCCGTGATGGCAAATTTAAAATTGTTAAAATTGTTCTTGGATCTAAAACTAAAGACGTTTCAGAAGAAGGCGATATAATTTATAGATTAGGTATAATTGTAGAGCAGGTAATTCCAGAAAACGCCAATAAATTTGGCGTAAAGACTGATGATAAGGGAGTCGTTATAACTAGGGTTTTTCCTGGCTCTTTAGCAGAGAAAGCAGGCTGGAGGGAGGGGAGCGTAATCATGGTCGTTAATGGAGATAAGATAATATCAATATCAGATCTTAAACAATCGTTGGAACGTTCAAGCGTAAAAGATAATTTAGTTGTTTTGTTGAATTATAAAGGACGCGTTAATTTTTATAGCATTCCACATCCAATGGGCTCTACTGGTTAAAGATATAAACGGTTAGGAGCATATCATGAAAGAGCTTGCGATGGCTGCTGTTTCGCATCTGAGTATGTTGTTTGATAGTTTAACTGAAATAGCTTCTAATTTGTTTATGAAATGATTTATTTCATTATTTGAAAATCCACTTTCAGGACCAACTATTATTGCTACATCTTCTTTTGTTTGCGTGAATTGATCACCACATGGATCTGTTAAAAATACTTTAATTCCTATAAGATGCATTTCGTCTATACTTGAGAAAAATGTTATTTTTGGAAGATGTAGTCTTTTGCATTGTTTGAGCGCTGATATTATAATTTTTTGACATCTAGATTTTTTATTTTCTGATATGTATTTGTATGGACTTTTTGAACTTGGGAACAAATAAAAGTCTGAAATTCCAATTTCTGTACATTTTTCTAAAATTAATTCTAAATTAGCATGTTGTGGATACGCTTGAATTAATATAGTTTTTCGTCTTTGTTGTGCAGTGACTATAGATTCAATTGTTATAAATTCATCGAAAATAGCTATTGCTAACTGACCGCACCCATTAACTACTTCTATTTTCTCTCCATTTTTTACTCTGAGGACGTGTTTGAGATGGTGAATTTCATCATTTGGTAGCGTGATTTTTTCACCCTCTTTAAAGTCGATTTGAGAATAAAAACGATACATTAGTTGTTTGTTACCTCTTGTATTAGAATTTCATTTCCTAAAAGCGATATATCTAATGAAAGTTGCTTATCATCTTCTGTAAAAAATTTGAAACGATTCATATAACTTCTAAATCTATTTCTTAGATACTCTTGACGCATTCTTGGGTGCATGTCCTTTGTGTCGTCATCTATAGACTCTGTAACTATGTAATTTACGTATTTGTCTTCTAGTGCTTGTTGATTTATTAATTGAATAGACCAATCCAAATGATTATCTTTGCTTGTATTTGTTAGATTAACAGAAAATGAGACCATGTCACTAATTATTTTTACAAATAATTTACTTACTCCCTTTGTGTACAATTGTTTATTTAACACTTTAATTCCATTCACAGATTTTATTAGATCATTTTGAGAAATATACAATGTAGATGGATCAACACTTGGTATGTACTCAGCAGAAAAAAATATATTTATTGGTATTTTGAACTTAAGGGGAAGTCTATCTGATCTTACAAAATCAATTCTTAGTAATTTAGCGTTTGGATCGTCAATTGTTATCGGTTGATCAGAAATTGATGGAAAATTTACAGTTTTCCATTCGTCAGGAATATAAAAACTAACTAAGTCTTTTTGTATTCCATGTGACGCTTTTTCTATATCTGATGACGATATATCATTTAGATTAAATGTTAATTTTAATCCTTTAGTTTTAAGTTTTTTAATTACTTCATCTTGACCATTAACTGTAACATTTAAATTATACGGCCAAATATCTATAAACTGAAATCCTTTTGGAGCTTCACCTATTGGACGTGTAATATAGACTGGTATTGTATCCTTTACTATGTTTACAGTTGATATGGTGATAGTTTTTGGAGCGATTTTACTGATATGACGTTTAATATTTAGTTTAGGATTAAGAGATATTAAGTGCTTCTTCTCTATATGAACAACGCTCTCTTTTTCTATTAATGATGCATCTATTACAACTTCTATATCGCGCGAGGAGAGATTGTGTATATAAGATTTTTTTCCTGTAATTTTTAGCGTAATTTTTTTATTCAAACAACCGGAAGCTTGAAGTCCATTGATTGTTTTTGTATTAGATATGTTTATTATTCTCACTGACACTGTGTTTATAGCTTTAGTTTTTGTTAAAGAATTATCTATTGTAAACCATATGATTGTTGAAAGTAAAATTGAAATTAATTTTCTAATCCAATTATTTATAAAAATCTTTTTGAGCAATGAAATCATTTCTTAATCCATTTTAACAAGCTAAATTTTTTATTTGCAACAGACGCCTCTTGTTCTTGGTAAAATATACTTCGTATAATACTCTTAAATTTATCTATTTTTATCCCTTTTGTTATTACACCATCTCTCGCCAACGAGACATTCCCGGTCTCTTCAGAAACTATAATTACTACAGCGTCAGTTATAAGAGATATTCCTACGCCAGCTCTATGCCTTGTTCCAAATGTTTTTTGCACATGAGGCGTCTCTGCAAGTGGCAAAATTACTGATGCTGCAATTATTGTTGTATCTTTTATTATAACAGCTCCATCGTGAAGAGGTGCATTTTTAGAAAATATAGTCTCTAAAAGTTCTGAAGAAAATGACGCCTTGAGAATTATAGATTTTCTAGCATATTCATTTAATGAATCATTTTTTTCTATAACTACTAACGCCCCTATTTTGTTTTCAGCCATTCTATAAGTTGAAGTCGTTAATTGATCTAAAAATTTATCAAATTCTGTAATTTCTCTATGTCGTTTATTTTTTAAACTCAATTTTGATAAAGTAACCCTAAGTTCAGGTTGAAAAATTATTACAACTGCTATTGCAGCAACATTCATTACGAGCAATAACAATTTGTGCAATACTGGAAGTGGCAAAATAGATGATAAAAAAAACACGAATAAAAATGAAGCTACACCTAACATTAAATCAATAGAACGCGTATTCCAAAATAACGTTAAAAGTGAATTCACGCCTATTATGATTATAATTATTTCAATAAATGGACTTATAGCTTGTAGCATTTGTATTTTTATTTATACACAAAAAAACTTAAAAGTTGACTTTTGACTTCGCTGGCATCCTCATCTTTTAAAGTCGTCTGCATCGCTCAACTTATTCAAGTTGAGCTGCTTCGACGTCGCTGCGCTACTTCAAATATGCGGCGCCAGCTTTGTCAAATTTCCAACTTTTGAATTCATTTGTGTATATGTTACTTTTAGAAAAAAGTGTAAACTCTTTTTCTCTATTTTTCTATATAAATTTAAACAAAAATAGGGTTGCTTGTGCAATGTTCATATTGATTTAAAATTGTATAATTCAGGTAATTACCAGATTTTAAACCATCCTCACGTGTAATTTGTCCGTTTTCTCCCATGCAAAGACCCACTATTTTAATGTTGTTTTTATTGCATTTTTGTATAAACAACAACATTCTATATGAATCTGATATTGAGTTTGCAGTTGTATATATTTTATATACATGTGCAAATGGATTTTGTATTTTTTGTAATATATGATCTAAGTTGTTTGGTGTTATTTCGAAATTGTAATATGAAGAAATAATTTTACAATTAGAATATTCAGTGTAAATTCTTTTTAAGATGCTATGGTCAATATAATAATTAAAATCTATATATGTTGGATTTAGTTCTAAAAGTTTAAATAAAAAATTTTCATTTATTTTATCACTGCAAGTTAATATAACATTACCGTTGCATGCTTTCATTAAAATCTTAATATCTTCAACAGAAATTTTATGAAATAAATCTAAACGTAATTCAACACCATAATTTTTTTTGTTTGCTAAATTAATTCTGTTTAATGCTCCAACTATAGTTGGCCCTGTTATAATTGCTACATGCATACATGAGATTATAATTCACGTTCATCTGATAGGTCAACAAAAACTTTTACAATTATTTTTCTAATAGTATCAATATAATTAAATTGCTTTAAAACTGAATGTTAATGTACAATGCAGTGATTTTTTTTATTAGGATGTATTTTATGATTAATGTCGATCTTGAACAAAAATGTTCTATATGCTTTGAAACTGCAGCCGAAAACAACGCTCCGATAATTGCAGGGTATTGTTCTAATGTTTGTAACACACCCACTCATGTAGAATGTCTTGCTGAGCATTTTTCAGTTAATGCAAAAGCAAATGACTTATCGAAGTGTCCTGGTTGTAAAAGTAATTATAATATAATAGATGCTTTTGCATTACAACAAATTTTTTATAAAAAATATTTTGATGAATTTATTTTATCAAAAATTAATTTTTTTAAAGAAAGTATAAAAAATTGTACAATAGAAGAAAAAATACAAAGTATTATTGAATGTGTTATACTTTATCATAATACATTAGACTTTAAATATTCTACAGAACAAATAAAAGATAATTTGACAAAAAATATAAAATTATCTTTAGATGTTAATGAACAAAATGAATGTTACAATATTTTGATAGACAATTTTCTTAGAGGGGAAAAATTATATGAAGGTGAACACGAAAGAATTGTGTTGCTGAGGCGCCTTATGCTTGTTAGAAAATATATAAAACCTATGAGCAAAGAAATGATAAGTATTATTGATAAAATTGATGGAGCAGTAAAAATTGGGATTGATAAGGCTATATATAGATCTAATATAAAAGATATTGAATGCGAAGAATCGTTAAACGAATCTTTTCAAAAAACAATTAATAAATTACATGATTTATATTATATTAAATTAAATAATATTGAAAAAATTAAAAATTTTTATACCTTGGAAAGAGAGTCGTTATCAGATACTTTTTTAAAAGATTTTTACATTATTGAAGATAAACAAAAAATAGCGAAAAATTATATATTAAAAAATAAAGAAATTCTTTGTGAGAAAAATTCCAATGATATAGATATCATATATGAAAAAGCTAAACGTAGTAAAGTAATTTTACTATCAAAAAGGAATGAGTTTAGAAAAATAGTTCCTATTAAATATAAACAAGCTAGAGTTTTTGTAAAACGTTTCACAAGAGAATTCAGAATTATTAAATTATTAGTTTATTTACCATGTCAACATAATGCATACGCTAACAATGTTTATAAAGGAATAATGTTTATTTTCAATGAATTAGAAAAAATTTTACTTAAACAAAGAGAAAATTTAGAAGTTTCACTTAATGAAATTGGTAAATTAAAAAATGATATAATTGATCTTCAACGAGATAATTATAATGCGAAACATCGAGCCATAAATAAAAAAATAAAGTTGAACTGATTTACACTCAATTATATCTATAACGTTATATTTGGATTGATGACATTCGCAAAATGGAAGATAAAATTAATGGAATAATAGATAGTATAGTTTATGCAAATGAATCTAATGGATTTACTGTAGCTCGCTTGAACAAATGTGCTACGCAAAAAGAGTCGTTTTGCATAGTTGGTAATTTCAATAAGTTGCAAATAGGCGAATCTATAACATGTACCGGCAACTGGAGTTATCATAACTCTTATGGTAGACAATTTGTCGTCTCTTCATATGAAGTTGAAATACCAAAAGACGTGCAAGGGATTCAACGATACCTTGAATCTGGAAATATCAAAGGGATAGGACCAGTGCATGCAAAGCGCATTGTCGATAAATTTGGAGATAAAACTATAGGGATTATCGATGAAAATCCAATGAAATTAATCGAAGTACATGGGATTGGCAAAAAACGCATTAACATGATTATGGAGTATTGGGAAGAGCAAAAATCGATTAGATCTATTATGATATTTTTTCAATCACATGGAATAGGATCGGCACTATCTAAAAAAATATATCATAAATATGGAGATGAGAGCATAACTCGTTTAAAGAAAAATCCTTACAATGTAGCGCGAGACATATTTGGGATAGGCTTTAAAACAGCAGACAAAATAGCTCAAGGTTTAAATATTACGTTGGACTCTCCAATACGAATAGAATCTGGAATAGAGCATGTTTTGCACCAATTATCTGATGATGGGCATGTCTGTTTTTCAATAGAAAAATTTCTTCAAATAGCTGAAGCAATGCTGAATGTTGACAAATCACTCATATTGTCATCTATATCATCGTTGGAAAATGAAGATCGTATACATTGTTCAACGATAGACCTAAATGCAAAATCAACTTTGTGCATATGGCTTAAATCGTTTTATGTAAGCGAAAGAGGGATAGCTAAACATATAGAAAGAATAATATCTGAAAAATGTGCGATTCGCGATATAAAATGTGATGAAGCGATAAAATGGACGGAAGAGAAATCGAATATGTCGTTAGCGAAAGAACAAATTATAGCCCTTAAAGATAGTTTAAAAAATAAAATGCACATCATTACTGGTGGCCCTGGAACAGGAAAAAGCACAATTACAAAAGCTATTATTTTAATACACGAAAAGATTTCAAAAAAAATATTGCTATGCGCCCCAACTGGTAGGGCTGCAAAAAGATTATCTGAAATAACTTGTAAAAAAGCATTTACGATACATAGTTTATTGGAATATGAATTCGCGAATAGAAGTTTTAAAAAAAATATAGACAACCAGTTGGAATGTGATTTAATAATTATAGACGAATCCTCCATGATAGATACATATCTAATGTACTCATTGCTAAAAGCTATACCATCGACTGCTAGAGTTGTATTTATAGGTGATATAGATCAATTGCCGAGTGTTGGAGCTGGCAATGTATTAAAAGATTTAATAGAATCTGGAAAAATTCCTGTCACAAAGTTATCCAAAATATTTCGACAAAAGATAAATTCAAAAATAATAATAAACGCTCATAATATTAATAATGGCATATTTCCAGAGCTAAATCCTATTTGCCAAAATAACGACTTTGCATTTATCGAACTTGCAGAGCCTGAAGATATAGCAAATCATATAGTTAAGTTAATGAGCGGACAAATACCTATACCATTCGGAATTAATCCATTAAACGATGCGCAGGTTTTATCGCCAATGAGAAAGGGTGTTATCGGAATAGAGAATTTAAATATATTATTGCAAAAAAAACTAAACAGGAGCAATGTTTTTATAAACCATTTTGGTCGAGCTCTTTATCTAAATGACAAAGTTATGCAAATACGAAATAACTATAACAAAGAAGTCTTTAATGGAGACGTTGGATATATATGTAAAATAGACAAAGAAAATATGCAAGTTGACATTTCATTTGATGGGAGAATTGTAAATTATGAAATAACTAAACTTGATGAAATAGAACTTGCTTATGCTGTATCAGTGCATAAGTATCAGGGAAGTGAGTCTTCATGCATAATCATGCCAGTACACACATCTCACTATAAACTTCTCCAAAGAAATTTACTTTACACTAGTATCACTAGAGGAAAAAAAATGGTTATACTTTTGGGGTCAAAACAAGCAATAGAATTCGCTGTCAAAAATGATAAAATTAAGCAAAGAGAGACAGGTCTCTCTTATTTCATATCAAATTTATAATTTATGGAAGATATGGACACAAACGAGCTTGATACACTATTATTACATTATGATATTTCAAGAAATTTCACATTGCTTTAATAGAGCAATTAAATTTTCTTTTGCAATAAAGAAATTTATATTTATGTGTCCAGTTTTGTTGATTTGTTGGTTGATTGCTTTGTTTTTTAGAGCTATCTTTTTATCTGTAAATTCCTGGGCAGGGATCGGAATGATATTTATGCCAATATTTATTTGTAATGGTATTTTATTATCTTCTGGTATCTTATTAATTCGTATTTATTATCACGATGTGAAAGGGGTGTCATTTAATATATTTAAATTATTTAAAAATTCATTGACCGTTATTTTTAGCGCCTCTCAATTATCGATGCCGTTTGTTTTTGTATTTTTATTTACATGGATTGCCATTGGTGTTTTTTATTTAATTAAATCTATTGGCGTAATAGGTGAATCAATTAGCGTAATATTGATATTTTGTCCATTTGTGTTAATATTTATATCTTTAGTTCTTAGCATATGTAGTTTTCTAATTTTGTTTTTTGCAACTCCTCATATAGCTTTAAAAAATTTAACAAATAAAAATTGTGTAAATTTTAATTTATTGAAAAAAATCACAGAAAATTTATATAAAAATATATTTTTAAATATGATTTTATTATTTATTTCTTTAATTCCTCTTGCATTTTGTATATTATTTCTTGTATTATCCATTTTTATTACGTTCACTAACTATACTTCATTAAATTCGCCAATTGCTTCAACAATGAAATGGTTTTTTATTATGATACCATCTACTTTTATTATTACTCCATTTATTATATTTTTTTTCAATTTTGCATGTGAAAGTTATTATATTTTGAATAAAAAAAATAGAGAAGGCGCTTATTGCGAAGTGAATATGGTGTAATAGTATATGCAGTGTAAAATACTAATTTTAGGAAGTGGATCGTCTATTGGAGTTCCATCTATTGGATGTAAATGTTCTGTTTGTATGTCGCAATCTTTTAAAAATAAAAGATTGCGACCTTCTGCATTAATTTATATTGATGGTAAGAAATTTTTTATAGATGTAAGCCCAGACATTCGTAGTATGGCACTTTCTCATAATATAGATAATATAGACGCTATTTTTCTTACACACCCACATGAAGACCACTCTGGTGGAATGAACGATCTTAGGCCATATTACTTAATAGAACAAAAAAAAATACCAGTAATTCTTTCTCAGCACACTTATGACGTTTTAAGGGTGCGCTTTGATTATTTGATTGATAGATTTGACATGCATATTATCAGTAATTTAACTGGTAATGAAACTATATGTGGTGTAGAATATAAATATTTTACTTATAGTCAGGGCGATGTGCCTGTAAATGGGTTTAGATTTAACGATTTTGTCTATATAACAGATATAAAAAATTACTCTGTTGAGTTGTTCAACGAGCTTATAGGGGTAAAAACGTTAATTTTAAGCCTTAATCATGAACATGGGTCTAATATGCATTTTTCATTGGAAGAAGCTATTTGTTTTATAGAGAGCGTGAGCCCGGAAAAGTGTTACTTTACACACATATCACATTCTATTGATCATGATAATTTGAATTTTAAACTGCCAATTGGCATTGAATTGGCATACGATGGATTGATAATTTATGTATGAATCAAAAAAACAACAACAACGTTTTGATGCTAATGAAATAAAACGTGTAATTTTAGTTGGAACTTATACATCGAACAGAGATAAAGAAGAATGTTACGAACATCTTAAAGAGCTTAATTCATTATCTTATACTTATAATTTCGATGTTATAAAGGAAATTGCTTGTCCAATAAAGAGATTTAACCCTGCAACTTATATAGGGAGCGGAAAGTTAAATGAAATAAAAATTATAATGGAGGAAGAGTCGATTGATTGCATTATCTTTGATAATGAAATTTCGCCAAACCAACAAAAGAATATCGAAGAAATTATTGGTAAACCAGTTTTAGACCGTAATGAATTAATTTTGGAGATTTTTGCAGCAAGAGCAAAAACAAAAGAAGCATTACTACAAATTGAATTAGCCAAAATACATTATCAATTGCCGCGATTAAAAAGACTTTGGACGCACCTATCTCGTGAAAAAAGTTCTGGTTCTGCTACAGGTACTATGCGAGGTGGTGGTGAAAAACAAATAGAAGTTGATAGAAGAATATGTAAACAAAGAGCAAATGTTGTTGAAAAAGAATTACTTGCTGTAAGAGAGCAAAGGGGCACTCAGAGACATGCTAGAAGAAAAGTTGGCACACCAACTTTTGCTATTGTCGGATACACAAATGCAGGTAAGTCATCATTATTAAACGCTCTTACAAAATCTGATGTTCTTGTAGAAAATAAATTGTTTGCCACTCTTGATACTGCATCAAGGCAAATGACTTTGCCTAACAAACAGAATATAATTTTAATTGACACAGTTGGGTTTATTAGAAAACTTCCGCATTTTTTAGTGGAGGCATTTAAAAGCACTTTAGAAGAATCAGTTTTTACAGATGTTCTTGTCCATGTTATAGACGCCTCAAGCCCAAGTGCATTAGAAAATGGACAAATTACATTAGAAGTTTTACATGGGTTGGGTGTAGTAGATAAACCAATTATCACTGTTTTAAATAAAATAGATCAATGCACAGATCAATCTATTATAGAAAAATTAACAAATAAATACCATAAAACAGTGTTAATGTCAATTACCAAATCAATAGGCTTCGAGCGTCTTCTTGATCTTATGCAAGAAGAAATTAAAAATTTACGTAAAATAGTTAATTTACGTATTCCGCAAAGTAATTACAATCTAGTAAGCGAGTTAATGAAAGAAGGGAGAGTTATTTGTTCAAGTTATGAAGACGATGACATATTAATTGAAATAGAGATACCAATTAAACTTGAACACAAAGTACAACAATTTATTATATGATAGATACATATAAAAATTTAGAAATTGCATTGTATATTACATCTTATATACGCAATTGGTATTGTGATGATTATAATAATTACAATAAATTACACGGTACATATGGTAAACTTACTATTTCACATAGCGAAAATCAAACTAAAAGAGGAATTGTTTTATTGGTATACAAGAGTGGATTACGTCCAATCAAACTTTGTACAGAGTGCGGTGTAATATCAGTAATAGATTCTACTGTTACATATACTATTAATAATAATATTTGTAATTATCTTAAATACAGTAAAGAAATACTTTTTTCAAAAGCAAAAGATGTGCATTGCAATGGGAATTATGTTTCAATTTATACGATCGACAAGTTTTATTCTACTCAACTGGTAGAATATGAATTGAAAATAAAAAATCAATATTTAACATATGAAAAAGTTAAATCTATTTGGAACGAAGTTACCGCAAAAGTGTTTAAAGAATTGAGAGAGTTGCATTAATTATACACAAATAAATTCAAAAAAGGAAATCACTTTATTAATGTAGTTTTTATATTAGAAACATTAAAACTATCTTGCGTAAGTTTTACAACACCAGACGTAAACATTTGTACCGCTATTAAACATATTAACAATCCACCTAATCGTTCAAATGCCATTAAACCCTTTTCGCCGAGAACACATCTTACATAGGATGCTGACATTATTAATGCAAGCGATGGAAGCCATGCTAAAAATATAATCAAAGTAACAATCAAATGTGATGAAAATTGATCAGAATATAGCATAACAGTTGCGATACTCCCAGGTCCTGCTAATGCTGGTATTGCTATTGGTACAATGAGCGGCTCGTGTACGTATGTATTATTGTTTTCTGTTTGTGCTTTTGGAAATATCATTGTTATCGATAAAATAAAAAGTAATATTCCACCGGAAATTCCTATAACGCTTTGGTTTATACCCAAAACGTATAATATATTTTTTCCAAAAAATCCAAATAAAAATAATATAAACAAACCTATTATCATCTCTCTAAACAAAATATATTTCTGTCTTTTATGAGAAAATGGCGCTAAAATAGCAATAAACATTGGAAGTTGCCCAAGTACATTGTATATCAAAAATAATGCAATTGCAGAGTTTATAATTTCCATAGTAAGCATCATACATTTTTTATGCTTTTTAAAAAAGCTATTTTTTAGATATACTATACACAGCAGACAACTTAAAAAGATGAGGATGCCAGCGAAGTCAAAAGTCAACTTTTGAGTTTTTTTGTGTATATATAAGTGTGAAATCAAAAAAATATAAAATAGCTACATTGGGTTGCCGTACAAACCAATACGAGTCAGAAGCGTATAGAAAAGGATTAGAGGAGTTAGGGTGTCAGGAAGCTAAAGACGACGAAAAAGCAGATATCTGCATAGTAAATACATGCACTGTTACGAGTACCGCTGATTCCAAAAGTTTATACCAAATCAGGAAATTTTCTAGAGAAAATGAAAATTGTACTATTTTTGTAACTGGATGTTTTGCAGAGAGTAGAATTTCTGATATTATAAAAATCGAAGGCGTTAAGGGTGTAATATTAAATAAAAATAAATCTGAATTATTAAAAATTATTTTTCCTGAAATTGAAAAATTACCAGAGTTTTCTATTGAAAGATTTACAGCGCATACTAGAGCTTTTGTAAAAGTGCAAGATGGGTGTAATTCTTATTGTTCATATTGCATAATACCGTTTGTTAGAGGGAGGTCGAGATCTAGAGATATTAATTCTATTGTAAATGAAATTAAAACACTTGTAGACAATGGATATAAAGAAGTTGTTTTAACAGGTATAAATATTGGTGATTTTGATGGTGGAGATGGTAAAAGCCGCCTATCAGACCTTGTAAAAAGCGTTGATAACATAAATGGTCTTAGTAGAATACGAATATCATCGATAGATCCAAACGAAATAGACGATTCATTGATAGATATCATTATAAACGGAGATAAAACATGTAAGTCTATGCATGTTGTTCTACAGTCTGGTTCAAATAGCGTTTTGACAAGGATGAATAGAAAATACACAAGAGAAGAATTTTGCAATTCTATAAATAAATTAAAAAATAAATCAGTAAATTTTACATTTACAACAGATCTAATAGTTGGTTTTCCTGGAGAGAGCGACGAAGATTTTGAAGAGAGCATGAATATTATAAAGAATGTACGTTTTGCAAGTGTTCATATTTTCCCTTATAGCATTCGTCCTAAAACAAGAGCAGCTAGATTTACAGATAAAATAGCGAAAAATATTATCGACAATAGAATGAATGAAGCTAGAGCGATATCTGAAAAAGCTGCTCACGATTTAAGGGATGATTACGTAGGCAGTAAGGTAAAAGTATTAATAGAAAACCAATTAGACAATGGCAATTGGTGTGGTCGTACAGATAATTTTTTAGAAGTTCAGTTAATAGGAGATAATTTGAAGTGTAACAATATAGTCGATGTAAACATTGAATGTAACTTACGAGATATGCTTATAGGAAAAGTGTTGTGATTAAATTATCTCAAAAAATATTGCCGTTTTCTCATAAAGAGGGATCTAAATGTATAATTCCGTTAAGCGACTATATAGTTGAAGCTTTTCCAACACTTATTAGTTTAATAGGACCAAGAGGGGAGAGGTTTGATTTAAATTTGAACATTGTTGGTCGTGTTGACAACTTTACATTAGAACAAAATTTAGACAAAAATTTCGTAAATGTGTTTGGTAGATCTAAAGACGGTTGTTTTTGTTTTAAAATTTTTCACTGTAATAGCGAAATCACAATTGAATATAAGAAAAATAATTGTATAACAATACCGGCAACTCGTTCTATTGAATCTAAAAAATCTTATGAAAAACTTTATTTAGGAGTTGATAAAAAATTAGATTGGGATTTAGTTATTCGCAGATGTAATTTGGCTGAAATTTTTCAAGTTTTGTTTCTTTTGGGGCAAAAAATTCCATTTGCAACTGTCGATAAATGTTCAAGTTATGAAAATGAAGATGAATTTGAGTCTTTAATTCGAGCTGGTTTTAGTGATATTTTAGTTCCAATTTCGAACTATAAACGGAATCTTGGTATCGTTTTAGATGATATTCCAAATACTGTCTCACCGCTTGTTCGATTAAAGAGCGCCTATTTATCGATACGACGATTGTTTATATTTGAAGATGATAAAATTCATATTTTACCAAATTTATTTTCTCAATTTCATTGCGGTAGATTAATTGACATTGAATTAAAAAATTGTTGTATAGATTTCATGTGGAGTAAGAAAAAAATTAAAAAAATAGTTATTTATCCTATTAAAGATTCAACTTTTTCATTTGTCTTTCCAAAAGAAATATCAAGTTTTCGATTAAGGACAAATCACATCGATCGTGGTAAAACGATACAATGCGATGATAAAATTATTTTATATAAATCAAAACGATATTATTTAGATAAATTTCAAAAATAATAGAGGTTAAATTTGCAAAAGATAAAATCTTTATATAAAGAGTATCAAAAATTAATAGAGCAGATAAATAAACACGATTTATTATATTTTGTAATTGCTAAGCCTGAAATAGCAGATTATGAATATGATCAATTAGTTAAAA
>JAHFTJ010000040.1 GCA_023269435.1 Chlamydiota bacterium | reverse complement strand
ACACAAAAAAACTCAAAAGTTGGCTTTTGACTTCGCTGGCATCCTCATCTTTTTAAGTCGTCTGCATCGCTCAACTTATTCAAGTTGAGCTGCTTCGACGTCGCTACGCTACTTCAAATATGCGGCGCCAGCTTTGTCAAATTTCCAACTTTTGAATTCATTTGTGTATAAAAAAAATTTACGTAAAATGAGCGATTGTTTTACTTTTCATCTTTATCTTCTTCTATAGATTTATTTAAATTCTCTTCGTCTTCGCTCTCTGTAGTTATGGTTGATTCGCAAAATTCTCTCACTAAGATGTATATGGCAGATGTGAAAAATATTATAGGGAGGATAATTTCCCATGAAACGTTGCAACTTGAAACTATAAAAGCACCTACGAATATTACTAGAGAAACGATCGCGTCATATGTTTTGCCTAACATGTATTGACGTATTGCAAGCGGTATTCCAATAACCAACATTATGCCAGGCCATAATATATTAGTGAATGATATAATTCCTAAACCGACAAGAAATATTGAAGCTGAGACTGCTTTAGCTCGCTTTTGTGAAGTTTTTGGGTGTGCCATAGTTTTATTCCTTGTTTTTTATTGTATTTAATTTTACTAATTCTGTCTCTTGGTAAAAATTTTGCAATATTTGATTTGCAGATAATCCGTATTTAGCCATCTGGTCGGCGCTAAAAAGACACAAACCAACACCATGTCCTTCGCCGTAACCAGTAAATAGTACGCTATCCTTTGCTAAATGGACGCTCATATCGTTACTTAGTATTTGTTGTTTGCCAATTAATTCTTGAAATTTTAAAAAAGTAATGTCTATTATTTTTTCTCCATCATTAAGTCGTAGTCCATACGTTTTTTTTGTATTTTGGTCGCAATAGAGTTCTATTGAACGTATGATTGAAGTGTGTAATTTTTTAGCGATTTCTTCATTTGAAAGTTCACATTCCCATTGATTTTGATTTCTCTCCTTTTTCGCATACGAAACAAGAACGCCATTTGGCCCTTCATTTTTTTTACGAAAAATTGATTGATAATTTGCGGTATGTCCAGCGCAATTTATAGTCCATGTTGTTGGAAATGTCTTGCCATTATATGTCATTACACTATTTTTAGTTGCATTTACAGCTTTATTAATTTTATAGTCGATAGATGAAATTTTATCTACAATACAATTTGATTTGCTTGCATTTATGTGCCAATAATTGTTTGTGCTGTTTGTTATTGTATAATACAGATTTGTTCTTGCTGCTATTGCAATTGACTCAAGAGTTGCATTATTGTGATCAAGGCTATCCAAATTTACAGAAATCATAGATTTTAAAAAATCTTCTGCATCTAATTCATTTATTAGTTGAATTTTAGAATTTATCTCATAAATTTCAATTGACCCTTTACACTCGATCCCATTTACCAAAATTGTCGTATTCTCATTGTTAGGAGAGATTTTTATCTGATGAATTCCAGAATACAACTCTCCCCATCTCAACCCTTTTTTGTCTACTTCTAAGTAGTGTTTTTTTTCTTTAAATCCAGAACTTAAAATTTTATTGTTTTGTTGATTGTATACTTTATATCCACCCTTTACTTCTATTAATGCGCAATTGGCATCTTCCACAATCATAATTTTAACAAATACTATGTTCGGATCTCCAAACACAAACGACATTGAAATTACAAATGCTACAATTAATTTTTTCATCTAAGTCAATTTCATTAATCTTAATCACTATAAATGCACTAATTATTATTTTTTTATCAAATAATATTTTCAACGAAAGATCAAATCTTTTATCTTCTTTCGTTAAATTCGTATTTTTTATAACATTATATTACATTGCTATACACAAATGAAGTAAAAAACCAACTTTTGAATTCATTTGCATATAAGTATAAAACAAAATCTACGTGAATTATGTCAATACAATCAGATAGATGGATAAAAGAAATGGCCGAAAAGACTGAAATGATAGAGCCTTTCGTAGATCATTTGGTATGTACCGAAGAAGGCAAAAAAATTATAAGCTATGGACTTTCGAGTTATGGGTATGACTTGAGGGTTTCTAATAAATTTAAAGTTTTTACAAATTCTAAAGGTGCAATTGTAGATCCAAAAGGGTTTACAGAAAATGAATTCATAAATTTAGAAAGTGACGTTTGCATAATACCGCCAAATGCGTTTGCATTAGCTGTAAGTAAAGAGTATTTTCGTATACCAAGAAATGTATTGACACTTTGCGTTGGCAAGTCTACGTATGCAAGGTGCGGAATTATAGTAAATGTGACGCCGTTTGAACCTGAGTGGGAAGGATATGTAACATTAGAAATATCTAATACCACTCCTATTCCAGCTAAAATTTATGCGAATGAGGGGCTCGCTCAAGTTTTATTTTTTAAATGTGATGAAGAATGTATCACATCTTATGCAGACAGGAAAGGCAAATATATGAAGCAAGTTGGAATTACAATTCCAAGGATGTAGTTTTTTTGTATGAAATTTTTAAGGAAGGCGCTGAATAAATCGATCGATCTTTTACATGAAGTTTCTAGGGGAAAATCTACAAAAAAAGATGCAAAGAAAGAGCTGTCTATATGTTTGTCGCATTATCTTCTCTCATCAAATTCAAATAATGAAATTATTAACAATAACCAAAAGATAAAATTAAATCATATCCTTGAAAAGGCATATGAAATAATAGACAAAATAGAATCAAAGTCTATTTCAATTTGTGATGGCATAATGTTAATGAGTGAAATAATAATCAACAACCAGCTCATTTCAATAAATCAAGAGCCTGAAGATGAAACGCAAATAGAAAAGGATATTACAATAGATGTTAAAAAAAATAATCGCACAGAGAATCAAAAAGAGATAGGTGAATTGGCAGGAGATGTGGTTGGTTATAAATCAAAATTGGACGACTCTATTTTAAAATTAAACGATTCGCTTTTAATTTTAGGGTTCGTCATCAAACCTATATAAAAAAATCTGCGTATTTTTATTTCGTTGACGTTTAAAGTGTTATGACTCTTACTTACCCTTGATGCGAAATGTTGGGTATTATAAAAATTCATATATTTGATATTATAAAAATAATAGCAATGCATTACTTATGCTTTGTATAATTTATTTGATTGTGTTTTTATGTTGTTTGAAGAAGACTTAAAGAGTAAAATGTTGAATACGTTACTTTCTTGGTGGTGGGTTGCGTGTTTTATTTTGTTATGTTTAATTTCTTATATATATGCATCGAAGAAAAAATCTGATTTACACGACTATTTATCTAAACGGACAGCTATTTTAATGGAAATAAAAGATAAAGCTTTAGTTGAAAAGGAAGATCTCCTTTTACAAATAAACAGCCAAAGCGATCCGCTTTGGGTTCAAATGGCTTTAATGAAAGGACTTGGATTAGTTCCTGAGGGACAACGAAAAATTCATTTTAAAGATCAATGATCTATTTATTAATAGTATTTTTAATTGTTTTATTGACAATGTCAGCTTTTTCTTCTGGTTCTGAAGCTGCTTTATTTTCTCTATCACCTGCAAAAATTTTACTTTTTGAAAATGATAAATTGCGATCTAAGAGGCTTGCAGCGCGATTACTAAAAAATCCTAGAGATTTGTTAGTTACTATTCTTATAATAAATATAGCCGTTAATATCGGCGTGCAAAACATATTATCGATAATTATTGGTCCAACATCTAATTGGTGGACATCTATTGTGTTTTCTATTATTCTAACGCTTGTTTTTGGTGAAATTATCCCAAAATCACTCTCAATTTCTCATAACGAGAAGGTGGTTAGGCTTATTACCCCTTTTCTTTATACAATAAGAGCTGTCATAAAACCAATACGTATTGTTGTTACAATTGTAGCTAGTCGCTTATCTTCTATTTTTTTCTTTTTTTTACGTAAAGAAAAAGAAATTTCTATAAACGAATTAAAACATGCATTGCAAACCTCTAAAGAGAATGGTGTTATTTCGCACGATGAATTAAAATTGATAAGTGGATCGTTAAAGATTGATGACTTGATGGTAAAAGAATTGATGAGACCAAGGCAAGATGTCATTCACTATGATGTGAATGATCCAATCACAACGTTAATCCACATCTTTACTGAAAAAGAGGTTGGTTGCGTTCCAGTCGTAGATGAAGATATAGATAGTGTAATAGGCATTATGACAAGTGATCTTTATTTCATGCATCGCAATGAGATTAACAATCCTAGAGATATTATCGTATTTCTTAAAGAACCACTTTATGTCCCTGAGACAATTTCCGCACATAATTTATTAGCTATCTTTAATGAGACAAAAGATACAATAGCTCTTGTTGTAGACGAATATGGGCAAATTTCAGGTTTAATAACAAAAGAAGATATCGTAGAAGTTGTTGTTGGACAAATAGAAGATAAGCGCGATGAAAAAATATTATATACAAAACAAAGTGAAAATGTGATTATTTCAGACGGAAGGGCATGGATAACAGACGTAGAAGAAATATTTAATATTTCAATAGAAGATTCAACAAGCGTAGTAACTATTGGTGGATTTTTAACAGAAAGATTCGGAGATATTCCAAAAAGCGGAAGCAAGTTGACAACAAATGGTCTTTTATTTCATGTACTATCAGCGACTCCTAGTCGTGTACAAATGGTCTATATAAGAAAATTATGAATGGTTCGTGGCAATATTTTTTAATGCTTATCATTTTATCTCTGTTGTTTCAGGGATATTTTACGATGATGGAGATGGCTTTTGTATCTTTTAACAAGGTTCGTTTAGAATATTATGTAAATAAGAAAAATAAAAAAGCGTTATGGTTAGCGAAATTGCTGCATAACCCTACATATTTATTTGGTACTACGTTAATAGGCGCAAATTTTTTTATGCAATTTGGATCTGAGTGTGCACGCATGTTTTATTATAAACTTGGTTTAAACCCTAGTATTGCTCCAGCCACTCAAATTTTTTTGGTAGTAATATTAGCTGAGTTATCACCAATGTTTGCTGCAAGGTTACACGCAGAGCAGACGGCAATATTTGGAATTACGCCAATTTATTTTCTATCAAAGATTTTAACGCCGATTGTTTGGGTTTTAAATTGTATTTGTAGATTTATTGATTTCCTAATAGGGGTTAAATCGACAAATTCAAATTATCTTACTAGAGAAGAGCTTCAAAATGTGATAGAAGCAAAAGATGAAAAACATCATAACTTAGAAGAAGACGAACTAAATACACTTGTGAAAAATATTTTTGATATAAAAACAAAGTCATCTAAAGAGCTAATGTATCCAATAAATACTATTCAGATGGTAGCATATGATACTATTGCGGTAGAGGTAAAAAATTTATTGAGTAAAAAATTTACCACTTTTATACCACTTTTTTATGAAAAAAAAGAAAATATTTTCGGAATAATATACTCTAGAGATCTCTTGCGCCTTGATGATAATGCCCCTGTTAGGGTTGCCGCTCGTACGCCGTGGTTTATTACAGAAAACAACTTGATTTTACAAGTTATTAAGCAATTTAGGATAAATAATAGTCAACTAGCCGTTGTCCTTAATGATGACGGAGAAGCGACTGGCATTTTGACCCTTGAAATGGTGGTGGATGAAATTTTTAACAATACAACGCATATTGATATTGAACAAATGATTAAACCTCAAATAATAATAGATAGATCTTTTTTAGCTAACAAAAAAATTAAAGAAATAAATAAATTATTTGGAATTAATTTACCAGATGATGGTGAAGAAACGTTAGAAGGTCTTATGTGTAAATTACTTAACCGTAGTGTTCAAAAATCAGAAATTGTTCGAATAGGACGCTTTGAGCTAACTCTTGAGGATGTGCCATTCTTAGCAAATAGAAGAGTCCGTATCGTCTCTATTTAGAAACTCACATTACGCAAAAGCAGAAAATGGATGTATGGATCTTTTGAATCACAATATTATTCAAAAAGCCTCGTAATATTAGTTTAATATTACTACGATTTTTAAATAAATTGTTTTTTCAAAATCTCTCATACCTCCTATTTCCTCATTTTGCGTAAGGTGAGTTAGAAACTCACTTTATACAAAAGCAAAAATTGAATGTATCGATCTTTCTATTTTTTCATTTTGCGTAAGGTGAGTCAAAAATTTTATAGACATTAATTGTGTATTTTTGATATGTAAAAAATTTTAAACTTAATTAATTACACAATGCAAGATAAAATTTCTCAAATTGAAAAAGGGAAGATGAAGCGCGTACTTGGGGTATTCGATCTTTTTTCAGTTGGCTATGGTGATTTAGGTTCATCTATTTATTACGCGCTCGGAATTACTGCTTTATATGCTCTTGGCGCTACACCTTTAGCGTTGTTAATGGCCGGCATTGTATTTGTGTGCACGGCATTAACTTATGCTGAGATGTCATCAATTATGTTTGAAGCTGGTGGATCTGCATCGTTTGCACGAAAATCGTTTAACGATCTAATCTCTTTTATCGCTGGATGGGGACTTTTATTAGATTATATAGTTACGATAGCAATATCTGCCTATGCCGTTGCCCCATATTTGATGATTCTTATTCCATTTCTTGGTGAGCTTTGGCCTAAAATTATATTTACTATCTTTATTATAATGGTATTACTAGTTATAAACATTAAAGGGAGCAAACAATCAACTATAGTTTCAATTGTTTTGACTGGATTAGCATTATTGACGCAGGTTGTTATAATTGTAATTGGTGGAATTACGTTACTTAATATGCCAGAGTTTATTTCACACCTAAAGATAGGTGGACTTAACAAATTATGGTCGCCTACATGGAGAGAGTTCATGCATGGCGTTGCTATGGCCATGGTAGCTTATACAGGCATAGAGTCTATGGCGCAATTATCAGCTGAGGCTAAAAATCCGTCTAAAACTGTACCTAGAGCAATAATATTAGCAATGGTTACATTGTTGATTATTTATATTGGCATTTCTGTTGTGGCGCTGTCGGCCCTTAATCCTCAAACATTAAGCACAACATATTTAGAAAATCCAATATCTGGGATTGCATCTGTTTTACCAATTGGTAAAACTATTTTAGCACCTTGGATTAGTGTATTGGCGGCAGTTATTCTAATTGTTGCAGCAAATGCTGGGTTGATGGGCGCATCTCGACTTTCTTTTAATATGGGTGAGTATTTTCAACTTCCATTGTCATTTTATAAGTTACATTCAAAACATAAAACTCCATACGTCTCTTTAATTGTTTTTGCAGTTCTATCTTCATTGATAGTCTTATGGTCTTTTGGAAGATTATCTTTCTTGGCAGATTTATATAATTTCGGAGCTATGTTAGCATTTTTCTGTGCCCACATATCTTTGATTATGCATAGAATACGTTTTCCAGATATTGAGAGACCATTTAGAATTCCGTTTAACTTAAGAATTTCTCTCTATAAAATACCAATTACTTCAATAATAGGTGCAATAGCCACTGCTTTTGTATGGATTTTAATAGTTATTGATAAACCAGACGGAAGATGGCTTGGATTAGCTTGGTTGGTAGTTGGATTGTCTATGTATATATATCAAAGAAAAAAATACAAGATCTCCCCAACAGGACATGTTGAAATAGAAAAAATCAAAATAGAAGATTTTAAAGAAGTTAAGGTTAAAAAGATTTTACTCCCAACAAGAGGTCTTTTAGCAACTGAAACTGTTGTTATAGGATGTGATATCGCAAAAATGTTTAATGCTGATTTGTACGTTGTGCATATTGTAGAAGTTCCGTATATGTTGCCGATAAATACATTGACACTACAAAAGGAGACATACTCAGAAGCTGTTGTAAATAGAGCTCGAGCGATAGGGATTGAGAAAAAAATAAATATAAATATTCAGGTTATAAAGTCTCGTTCGGTAGTTAAGACGGTATTAGAACTAGTCGATTCAGGCAATTTCGACCTTTTAATAATTGGCAGTAAAAGCGAAAACGCCATAGGAAACGTTGTTGAAAAAATTCTACAAAAAGCAAAATGCAGAGTTTGGATTATAAGTAATGAAAGTGGCGATTCCAGTGTAGATGCAGAAAATAAATCACAATCATATCACGAAAAATTAGAAGATTCAGGACAAGATTTTTAATAGACTTATCGCGCAAGAAGTCTATTAAATTACTGATTGCTGGTTTTAACTGCATTAAAGACGTCTCTCCATGCCGTTAAAGTTTTATTATAATTGATTGTTGCAAAATCGCGTGCTGCTGTAGATTTTTTTATGTAATCAGTTGTTTTTATTTTTTCTGCTAAATCTTCCCACGAATCGAAATAGACAAAAAAGTTTTGATGTTCTTTTGCATACCACTCGCAGTGAGCAAATATGTCAGTGTAGATTGGTTTTGAGAATGAGTTGTGCCAAAAAAGAAAAGTGAATCCATGTTGTTTTGTCAATTGAATATAAAATTTTTTAGATGGAATGAAGTGTATTAATCCATTTGCAACATTTTCAAAAAGAAAAAAATTAGACATAACTGCAGGGATGTGTATAACGCCTTTAAAATCAATTATATCATCTGACCCTTGATATCGTCCGTGATAGAATGATATATTGTTGATACGTAAGTTATTAGTTATCTTAAGGGACTTTTCATTAAAATAATACGGGAGAAACATCTCCCTCTCTTTAACTATATTTTTCGGAACCTTTGTGTGAGTTGGGTGAGTCCTTACTGGTTTTGCAAAACCTGTAGGTTTTATGATTTTATCGACATTGACACCGCACTTTTGCTTTACATAATATGCCTCATACTGCGTATATCCTATTATTTGTACATTTGGATTGCTTAACGCCTCTTTAAATAAAGTGTAATATTCGATATCACCTGTTATGCCAAAATCAAAACGATTACAAATCCATATTATTAGCGGTTTATCTTTGATGTTTTGTAAAAATATTCTAGCAAGTGGAGTTGTGTCAGATACAATAAAACCGTCATATTGAGAAAAAAGATAAGAGTTGATATCGTATATTTTGTTTGCGCGCTCTTTTGATATAATATATCTATTTCCAGATCGTGGCATGCTCTCCCCGTCAAATTCTTCTGAACTACAATTCGAGACGTCTTTACTCTCTACTTCTATTCCTAATTCATTTCCAACCATTTCTATCTCTGTTAAGCAGCTTTTATGAAAACTTAAATGAAGAAATTTAGTCGCCTCGAGGAGATAGGGTGAAAAAAATAAAATGATATATAAAACAAATCTCATTTATAACTCTGTTGAATGTTTGCTTTAGTTGTGTCGAATACATCCTTCCATGCAATTAAAGCCTCTTCATATTTGATTTTTGCAAAATCGCGTGCTGCTGTAGATTTTTTTATGTAATCAGTTGTTTTTATTTTTTCTGCTAAATCTTCCCACGAATCGAAATAGACAAAAAAGTCTTGATGTTCTTTTGCATACCACTCGCAGTGAGCAAATATGTCAGTGTAGATTGGTTTTGAGAATGAGTTGTGCCAAAA
>JAHFTJ010000004.1 GCA_023269435.1 Chlamydiota bacterium | reverse complement strand
TATTATATATGTCCAGCTGTGTTAAACACAATAGTTAAATTTAATTTAACGTTGCAAGCTGAGCTTGATTGTTTATCATTTGTCTGTGCATTTCTTGATTTTCTGAAGGAAATTTTGTCCCTTCTACATACGAATTCCAAAGAGCTTCATTAACTACCCCTTGTCTTATCGATTGCATCAATTCTTTTTTACAAGTAGTTAAAGATTTTTTTGGACTAAGCACATTTATTATTTCTTTATCTCCGAGTATTAAAGACATGTTTAATAATCTATCTATTTGGTTTTTTGTAAGATTTAACTGATCTTTTCTTTGTTTAGAACCTCTTGGAGCTCTTTTTTTAGGAGAGACTTCAAGCGGTTTCTCTGCATTGATAATAAAATTTTCTATTAATGACATTAATTCTTTTGGTTGTTTTAATTTCATTTTTCTTAAAGTAAAATGATGCATATAACCAGTGCAATCCATTGGTAAATATTTGCATAAATCATTCTCTCTTTCACCGTTAACTTTTTTTATCGCTCTTTCAATAATTGTTTCAACATTTTCATCTTCTAAATGTTTTGCACCTTGATAATTCATATTAATCCTTTTAATCCTTTTAATTTTAATTTAAAGTGTAATAAATTTAACACAACTGTTGTAGTTTAGTAAAAAAGTTAGTTTTTTACAAGATAATATTATTGTTAATTGTTAATAAAGATGATTGGAAAAATATAATGATTAGTCTAGAATCAATTTAATTTAGATTTTAGGTCACTGAAATGGTTAAATATATTTTTGTTTATTGTATTTTTGTTTTTACTGCATCCTGTAGTGTGTCAACTTTAAAAAGAAATGAAGATTTTAAAACTTGGAGAAATACCAATAAAATTAAGGTTCTGGCTACCACTGAAATAATTGCCGATCTTGTTAGAAAAATAGGCGGTGATCACATAGATGTAATCTCTATAATTGGAGGTGATTTAAATCCACATTCATATGAAATTGTTAAAGGCGATGGAGAAAAAATAGATATCGCAGATGTCATTTTTGCAAATGGGCTCTCATTAGAACATTCAGCTAGCATGAGATATCAATTGGAAAGACATCGTAATACAATATATTTAGGTGATGATGTGATGAAAAGACATCCTGAAATGATTTTGCGTGTAGATAACCAAGTTGATCCTCATATTTGGATGGATGTTGTAATTTGGCGTGAATGTATAGATCCGATAGTATCATCACTTTCAATATTAGATGAAAAACATAGTTTAGATTATTTAAATATGGGGGAGATAGCTAAAGGAATATTGTCTTTGCAAAATATTAAAATGAAAGATAAATTAGGGTCTATTCCAGATAATAAAAGATATTTAGTGACATCTCACGACGCTTTTAATTATTTTGTAAGACGTTATTTTGCTACAGATGGAGAAAGCGATTGGAAAAAACGTGTTAATGCAATTCAGGGTCTCGCGCCAGATGAACAGATAAGTCCGTTAGAAATTATAAAAGTTGTCGATTATGTATTAGCTCATAATGTAAGTGTAATTTTTCCTGAACAAAATTTGAGTCAAGATTCATTAAATAAAGTTGTAGATTCTTGTAAAAAAAAGGGGAGCGATGTCTCTCTATCAAGCGAGATGTTATATGGTGATACTATGGGCGGCAATACATATATAGGTATGTTGGATAGTAATACAGAAGTTATATATGGGAATTTATTAAAATGAATATAATTAAAGTAAAAAATTTAACTGTTAATTATGATAAAAGTCCTGCAATTTGGGATTTAAATTTTTCTATTCCAAGTGGATCTTCTGTAGGAATTATTGGACCAAATGGCGGCGGCAAAACAACTTTAGTTAAAAGTATGATTGGCTTAATACCAATCACTTCTGGTGAAATAAGCTTTTGTGGAAAAACTTTAAAAGAAGTGCGTGGAAAAATTGCATATGTTCCACAAAAGAAAAATATAGATTGGGACTTTCCTATAACAGTATTAGAAGTAGTTTTAATGGGTGTTTATGGCAAATTGGGGTTGTTCAAAAGAGTTGGAAAAAAAGATAAAGATATGGCGTTTTCTATTTTAGAGAGACTCGGAATGGATAAATTTGCAAATCGACACATTGGAGCTCTTTCTGGTGGACAGCAGCAAAGATTATTTGTTGCTCGCGCTCTTTTGCAGGGTGGTGATTTTTATTTTTTTGATGAACCTTTCACGTGCATTGATAAGACAACAGAAAAGTTGATTGTTGATATATTTTTGCAATTAATAAATGATGGGAAGAGTATTTTTGTAGTTCACCACGATCTCAGCACTGTTAAAAATTATTTTAACCATTTAATTATGTTAAACAAACGTTTAATAACACACGGAAGTGTTGAGAATGTTTATAATATGGATAATTTATCTAAAACTTTTGGGCAAAGTGGGTCTTCTCTTTTTGAAGAGGCGTTAAATTTAAACGCTCGTTCGTGCAAGGGTACTCGATGAACGACTACATCACTATCGTTGAATTTTTCACAAATCCAATTTTTTCAGCATCGATGATTAGTTCGATGCTTATGTGCTTTGGCTCATCTTTGATATCGGTGATCGTTTTTGTAAAGAGACGCTCTTTAGTGGGTGAAGCATTATCGCATGCTGCATATCCAGGTATTGCAATAAGCGTCCTCGTCTGCGCCCCTCTGTTTACTAGTAAGCCTTTTTTATTTCCTTTTGTAGTATTAATTGGTGCTTTTATATCTGCTATCATTGGAATGAAATTGATAACATTTATGGAGAGGCGATTGCATGTAAAAAGCGATAGCGCTTTATCTTTTGTATTGTCTACGTTTTTGGGTGTTGGCATACTGATAGCCAGTAGAATACAATTCACACATCCAATTTGGTTTGGTCAGGTGCAAATGTTTTTATATGGACAATCTGCAACTATGATGTCGTCCCATGTTGTTTTATATTTTATTCTATCTTCGATAATAGTTTTTTTTGTCGTATTTTTATTTCACACAATAAAACTTATAAGTTTCGATGAAGTCTACTCAAAAGTGCTTGGAATGAAGGTTAAGTTTGTTGAGTCTATTATTTTAATTTTGATAGTACTAGCGGTAGTAATTGGAATTAGAACTGTTGGGGTAGTTTTAATGGCTGGAATGTTAATAGCTCCTGCAGCTACAGCTAGAATGTTATCAAACAAATTATCAACGATGTTTTGTCTCTCTTCTATATTTGGTGTATTGAGTGGATTTTTAGGAAATTATCTCTCTGTAAATTTATCTATATATATTATGAATAGGCATGCAGGTTGGAAAATTTCTTTACCAACTGGGCCTATGATTGTAATTGTGTCGGTTATGTTTAGTATATTAGCAATGATTTTTGCTAAAGAGAGGGGTTTTTTGGTACGTTTTTATAGAATGGAGAAATTTCGCTTAAAAGTAGTTTTTGAAAATTTTTTAAAAGATTTCTACAAAATAAATGGTGGCCAAAGTATTAAAGGTATTAAAATTAATAGTATATGTATAATTTTTATTTTACATAAATTTGGATTTCTATACAAAAAAAATAAACTTTATTTTTTAACAGAAAAAGGCAAAAGTAAGGCGCGTAGAGTAATTAGATTGCATCGCGTATGGGAGCTATACCTCTTTGAATGTTTACAAATCAGCGCAGATAACGTACATTGTAGTGCAGAAGAGATAGAACACATTATTACTAGGGATATGGAGAATGAGTTGAGTAAAATATTAAATGATCCAAAAGTAGACCCACATAATCAAGAGATACCTGTAGGAGATTTATAATTGAGTTATTGGGGGGTTAATTTTTTTGGTTTTATTAAAGTATTTTTTATCAATTTGATTACTGGTGATTTATGGCGAAATATAGCTGATGATGAAATTCAAGTGCTTGTTTTAATTTTTACAGGGTTATCGTGTGTAATAGTAGGTAGTTTTTTAATTTTACGTCGAATGACAATGTTTGCAAATGCTATTTCGCATACAATATTAATTGGAATTGTGATTTCATATATAATTTTTCATTCTGCATTTGCAAACGAAGTTCAAAGCGTTATGAACGTAAATATCTCTATGTTATTATTCGCTTCATTTATTTCAAGTTTATTAACTTTAGTTCTTACAGATGTTTTGAATAGAGTGTTACAATTACAAAAAGAGGCTAGTATCGGCCTTGTTTTTACATTTTTATTTGCTATCGGAGTTGTGTTGGTAACTCTGTTTACTAGAAATGCCCATGTGGGCACAGAGGTAATAATGGGTAATATAGATATGGTTCATAAAGATGATTTAAAAATATCTTTTTACATTTTTATTGGGAATTTGTTGTTGATGTTTATTTTTTTTAAAGAATATTTAATCACATCATTCGATATAAGCCTTGCCAAGCTCTCTAAAATTTCTAATTGGGCATTTACATATTTGTTGCTTTTGCAAACAAGTGCCACTGTGATATGTGCATTACGTTCTGTAGGCGTTGTTTTAGTCCTTTCGTTACTTGTCTCTGCGCCATTGACAGCGAAATTATTTGTAAATCGGTTAAAATCAATATTAATATTGTCATCTATTATTGCAGTGTTAAATGGCATATTTACTGTAGCTTTATCTAGGCATTTATTATCTGTTTATGGAGCGCCTGTGTCAACGTCTGGTTTGGTTGTTACATGTAATTTAGCATTATGGGTAGTTGGTGTGATTTGTTCTCCAAAATATACACCATTTAGAAGAGTATTTACTTTATCATATAATAGATGATAAGCTTAATTAAAATTGTTTGAGGTTGAGTGAAAAAATCAATTGTAATACTTGGAAGTAGCGGATCAGTGGGGAGACAGGCGATTAATGTTGTGAGAAATTTGGGTGACACTGTTAAAATTACAGGTCTGGCTGTAAAAAATAATATAGATATTCTAGAAAAACAAATTCGTGAATTTGAAGTAAAAATCGCCTGCGTCTTTGATGAAGTTGCTGCTGAGAAACTAAGACCTAGAGTTCCTTGGTGCAATATAGTTTATGGAATGCGTGGACTTTGTGATGTTGCCACATACTGTGATAGCGATTTTGTTATAATGGGAATGGTTGGGTCTCATGGAATTCTTCCAACTGCAAAAGCTATTGAAGCAAAAAAAAATATTGGCCTTGCAAATAAGGAAATTTTGGTCTCTGCTGGAGAGTATATTTTTAAATTGGCAAAAGATTATGGGGTAAACATAATTCCAATAGATAGTGAACATAGTGCTATTTTACAGTGTTTGTCAGGTGAAAATATTAAAAATGTGAGTAGATTGATTTTAACTGCTTCTGGTGGTCCATTTTTAAAATATAAAGATGAAGAATTTAAAAATATTAGACTACAAGATGCATTAAAACATCCAACCTGGACGATGGGTGAAAAAGTTAGCATTGATTGTTCAACGTTGATGAATAAGGGATTTGAAGTTATTGAGGCTAGGTGGATTTTTGATATTTTATCAGATCGTATAGATGTTGTTGTACACCCGCAAAGCTTTGTACATAGTTTTGTTGAGTTTATTGATGGTTCAATGAAAGCTCAAATAGCATATCCAAATATGGAATTGCCAATTCAATATGCGATTACATATCCAGATAGAGTCCCTAGAAAATTTGAACCCTTTAATTTTAAAAACAATTCGAAATTTGAGTTTTATGAACCAGATCGTAAAAAATTTCGTTGTCTTGATTTAGCTTACATAGCTTTGCAAGAGGGTGGGACAATGCCTTGTTTTTTAAATGCTGCAAATGAGGTGTTGGTTGATCGTTTTTGCAGAGGTGACATAAGTTGGCTTTCAATATCTGAAAAATTAGAAATATTGATAAAAAGACATCGCACTGTTAGCGATTTAAGTGTTGAATTATTATTAGAGGTTGATTGTGAAGCTAGAATTGAGGCTTCAGTAATTTAGCTAAAGGAGAACATTATTTTATATATAATATTAGCTGCTCTTGCGTTGAGCTTTTTAGTTTTTATACATGAATTTGGTCATTATATAATGGCTAGACGTGCCAAAATGCGTGTTGAAATTTTTAGTATTGGATTTGGAAAGCCGATATATTCGTGGGAGAAAAATGGAGTAAAATGGCAGATATGTTTTTTACCATTTGGAGGATATGTTAAAATAGCTGGGATGGAAAAAAATGAAAATGATGAGAGATCAAATACAGATGACGGATTTTATGAAAAAAGTCCTATAGATCGTATAAAAGTAGCTGTGATGGGCCCCGCCGTTAACATTGTATTTGCTTTTTTAATCTTTACAGGCATTTGGATAATGGGTGGTCGCACGAAGTCATTTTCAGAATTTACTAAAACTATTGGGTGGGTAGATCCAGACTCTAAACTTGCTAATTTCAATGTGAGAGCTGGTGACACTATCTCTAATTACAATAACAAGCATTTTAATGGTTTTAAAGATTTGTTATACAATGGAGTGATGAACGATCAATCTATAGACATAGAAGGGAATAACATTGATTATATAAATGGAACAAAAAGCCTTTATAAACATAATTTGGAGCCTTACCACATGCCAGGTATGGTAAGGGGGATTCAAACAATTGGAGTTATTAGCCCAGCATCATTTTTAATTTTTGACGGGTTTAATTTAAAATCAAATGATAAATTACCTGCAATCAGTAGTGGCATCGAAAAAGGAGATCGTATTTTATGGGCGAATGGAGAATTTATTTTTTCGCTTTCCCAATTGAATTATATTGTAAATCAAAACTATGCCTTCATGACTGTCGATAGAGACGGCGAACAAATTCAAGTAAAAACAGCACGAGTTCTTATTGGCGATCTTCGCATTGGTGATGACATCAAAGATGAGTTGTCAGATTGGAAGTGGATGCTAGGAATTAAAAGTGGTATTGAAGATTTATATTTTATACCATACGAAGTAAATGAACTTGGGTATGTTGTAAATAAAATTGCATTTATCGATGATGATATGACTGAAAAATCGAATGCTTTATATGGTAATCTTCAAAACGGAGATAAAATATTATCTATATATGGAGAGAAAATAGATGGTGGGCTCAGTTTATTGGATAAGTTGAGAGAGAAAAAAGTCTTGTTGGTTACTCAAAAAACTAAACAAGATGAGTCAATTTTATGGCAAAATCAAGACGACTATTTCGAGAAGAGTGTAAATTGGTCAGCTTTGCAACAAGTTGTGTCAAGCATTGGGACAATTAATTTTACCAAAGATACAGAAGGTTTTAAAATTCTTAATCCTATTACGCCGATTACTGTTGAAAAATTTAATAAAATTGTAGAAGAACCATTATTAGTTGGAGATAAAAATCTAAAAAAAGAATTTCTTTTTTTAGGTGCATCGATTCGCGATAATCAAGTTATTTATAACCCTAACCCTTTTTTAATTTTTAAAGACGTTGTATGTGAAACGTATAATACAATCGCTTCTCTTATTAGTGGAAATCTAAGTCCTAAGTGGCTATCTGGTCCTGTAGGAATAGTTAAAGTTATGCACGATGGATGGAGCACAGGTATTAAAGAAGCGTTATATTGGATTGGTTTGATTTCATTAAATTTAGGTTTAATGAATCTTCTTCCTATACCAGTATTAGATGGGGGACTTATTGGTTTTTCACTATTTGAATTAGTAACGAAAAAGAAAATATCTCAAAAAATTATGGCAAAAATAGTATTTCCATTTATCGTATTACTAATAACATTTTTTGTATATGTGACATATCAAGATATTGTTCGTCTGTTTTTGTGATCACGGTTGGTCTATGCCGCCACTATGCCATGGGTTGCATTTTAGAAGACGTTTGCAAATTAGGTAAACGCCTTTTATTGCCCCATATTTTTTGAGCGCTTCTATTCCATAGTCGCTACATGTTGGATAAAAGCGACAACATGACCCTACAAATGGTCGAAAACAAATTTTGTAGATTTTTATTAGAAAAATAAAGCATTTTATCATCATACATTATATAATACATATTTGTTTTATTTAGCGGAAGTGGCGGAATGGTAGACGCGCTACCTTGAGGTGGTAGTGAGCTTACGCTTGTGGGGGTTCGAGTCCCCCCTTTCGCATATCTTATAACATTTTTACTTAAATTTTTCGATGCATCGGTAGCTCAAAGGACAGAGTACTTGGCTTCGAACCAAGTGGTTAGGGGTTCGAGTCCCTTCCGATGCGATTTTTTTGACATAATATTCTCTATAGAGTAAACTCATATTTTATTTATTATGTTTTAACGAGGTGTAAATGAGTGCAAAGATGAATTTGAAAGATGAACAAGATAAAATAACCATTATAGGGAGAAATTTATCTCTCTCTGATGCTATAAAAAAACATATTTATGGAAAGCTTCAAAAGCTTGATGAATTAACTCCGTCCGTGATTAGTGTTGTTGTAATACTTGAATTAAATAGAGAGTTGAGCAGCGTAGAAATTTTGTATAAATTCTCTCATTTTAAAATTGTGACGCATGGTGTTATGGATGACATGTACATGGCGATAGATTTGGCTTGCAGTAGGTTAAGACGTAAGTTGATAAAGTGGAAAGATATGATAAAATCTCATAGCGACAGAAAGTTTTCAGATGTCGATCTAGGAGTACAAGTGCTTGATGTGCAAACTGAAGAACTTTATGATATAAATGACGCTATCGAGGAAGAGAGTGAACAAGAAATTGAAGATCAACTTAAGCCACCGAAAGTAGTTAAGCATAAAGTTAAAAAAATGAGCATTTTGACTACAGATGAAGCTGCAATGAGAATGGATCTATCTAGAGATAGATTTATGGTCTACAGAGGGGAGGAAGATCAAAAAATTAAAGTTATATATATACGTCGTGATAATACACTTGGAATTTTAGATGTAGAATAGAGTTATAGTTGGTGAAATATTGATAGACTGGATAGAAGAAAAAAATCCATATTTAGCTTTTAAACTTTTAACAGTTGATAGAGATAAATCTTATTTATTTCCAAAAATTAATATAAATGTAGAAGATGGCGTAGAAGTTATTTATATTGATGGTGTTGTTCGATGCTTAGATTCGTTGTCTAATTTTCTATCACAAGGTGGCGAGATTGTATTTGTCGAAGGGAATGTTGAAAAAATTGCTGCATTTCTAAATGTTCAAAATTGTTCTAATATAAAAATAAATATTATCCTTCCAGAAGATTCGCAATATAGGAAAATTGCTTTTGAAAAACTTTTTTTAAAAAATCAGTTTGTTGGTGAACTACATAATCTTAAGTTATGGTTAGATTGTGCTCATATGATCGTCTCTGATTATAGCGATTTTGGAAAAAATATTTTAGAGAATGTTTTATCTAATTTACTTCATAGCGATCGTATTGTTGATGGCAGACAATTTATGAATCTATATCGTGGTAAGCCGGCAATTGTGTGCGGTAGCGGTAAAAGTTTAGAGTGCTCAATCGATAAGTTGCAATTTATTAAAAATAAAGCAATTATAATCGCTGCTGGCTCTAGTATGTTGAAATTGATAAAAAGTGGTATTAAACCGCATTTCGGTGCTTTTATCGACCCATTTTCGATCAACAAAGATTATATAACAATAAAAGATGAGTTGTCATTTCCAATTTTTATGCAAAATAGGATGTCAAAAGAGATGTTTTTATTGCATAGTGGTGAGAAAATTTGGATGGGTTTGAATGAAGGCATTGGAATTGAGAATTGGATTTATGATGAAATTAAGATCGATTATTGGGAATTCGATAGTGGGTGGAATTGTGGAAATTTTTCACTAAATGTTGCAAAATTTTTAGGATGTGATCCTATTTACATTGTTGGAATGGATGGTGGTGATCGTAGAGATTTATTTTATGGGAAAATGTGGAACGATAATTTTATTAAAGATAATCGTGATAAAACTTTTATAGAAGGTCTCAACTTAGATGTAGATATTTGTCATGATATAATGATTCAAAACAAATTTAACTACAATAGTGTAGATAAATTAAAGTTACAAAATGTAATTTTGTACATCTACGATAAAAAGCGAAAAAATGAGCTAGATAATTTTCTATATTCTTTAGAAAACGGCATAGAGAGTGAGGCGTTTAGAAATAATAGAATTTTGTTGGAGAGTGAGCTAAAATATGGTCCATTGTATGAATATTTATTAAAACCATTGTGGGCCATGTTTCAATGCATATTTTTACGTCAAGTTGGTAATGATGAAATATCTTATCTAATATCTGAATTTTTGTTTTTTAAAAACGTCCTAACTTCATTTGATAGCGAGACATTTTTAATTAAAAATGAGTTGTCTCAATCGTTTTTTTTTCTTGGCAAGAGGGAAGGGGAGGTTAAAAAATATTATAAATCTGGCAATTTATACAGCGTTGAAAATTATTTAAATGGTAAATCTAACGGAAAATGGTTAGTTTTTTATGAAAATGGCGATATTAAGAGTTGCGTAAATTATTGTAACGGTCGGTTGCATGGTGATTTTCATTTGTATTCAAAGAGTTGCAAGAAGAGATCTGGTGAGTATGATAACGGTAAAATGATAGGCTTTCATCGTTTGTGGAGTGATAATGGTGAGCTTATTGTTGAGTCAGAATATAAAGATGGAAATCGCATTGGTATTTTTAAACAATTTGACGAATGCGGTAATTTAGTTGAGGAAATTGAGTACCTACAAGATGGTAATTTTAATAAAAAATGTTACGATAAAAATGGTGAAATTTTGTACGAATGTTTATTTAATGGTGACAATTTCTCTGAGCGTAAATTTCATGAAAAAAAAATAGTCAATTTTAGAAAAGGCATTTGGAGTGGTGGTAAAATAGTATGGTGTTAGATGCTCGTTATCCAGAAATGGAATTTTTAATGCAAATTCTTCCATACGAAAAATTGCAGAATTGCGAATGGTCTTTTTGTGATATAATACCTAAAGATGTTGAAGTGATGTATGTATATGGGTTTTCGCCTAAAATACAAACGCTTTTGAAGTGGATAAAAGAGGATTGTAAGCGTGATTTAGTATTTATAGAGGATGACATCTCTGTTATTCATCGCATGAAATTAAATGGTGATGATAAATTATTTGATAATGACCAAATTCATTTACGATTTCGTATGAAAGATGTTTTGCTAGAAAAGTTTGTTGGTGATGTTGCGATTGATTTTCCATATAACAGTATAGATGTTATAAATCTTAAAAATGATGAGATAGTATTTGCTGAATTAAAAAAATTATTACTACAAAAAAGTGTCGTTGGAGATGGAGCGTTTAGTGATATGCTTAATTATCACTATTTGTTTAATAACATTTACCATAATATTTATCGTGTATGCGATTCATTTTCTTTTGTTAAATGGAAAAATTCATTTAAAAATGTTCCTGCTATTTTATGTGGAGCTGGTCCGTCACTTGCTACTGTTGGCGATAAATTGTTATCGTTGCAAGATAGGGCTCTTATTTTAGCTGGCGGATCTACTATAACAGCTCTTAATTCATTAAATATTGTCCCTCATATTGGTTTTGCGTTTGATCCAAATATTGAAGAGTTTAATAGGTTGATGTTTCATACATCTTATGAAACTCCAATCGTTTTTGCAACTAGAGTGAATAAAAATATTTTTCATTCACATAATGGACCGCTTGGATATTCTGTAACAGGAACTGGTGGATTTATTGAAAAATGGCTAGAAGAGAAAATTGGCGTAGAAGATATGAAAATTTTGGAGGGTTTAAGTGATAATGCGATGTCAGTAACATCTGTAGCATTAATGACTGCTATATATTTTGGATGCAATCCAATTATATTTGCTGGTGTAGATTTATCTTATGTGTTTGGAGAGAGATATTCCAATGGCGTGATTAGTTCGTTTGAGTCTAGTTTGGAGGAAAATAGATGTTTAACAGCTGGAATGCTTCATGAAATAGACGGCAAAATTACTTCAACTCAGTGGATTATAGAATCTGATGTAATTTCTCAAGTCTCAAAGAAATTTTCAGATAGAGACTTTATAGACGGAACAGGTTGTGGAATAGGGTTTGATGGGATTAAACATGAAAGTGATTTTGAAAAATATTTAACTTCTATTTATGACATTAAAGGGATTATACATGATATGGTGCAAAACACACAAATGAATATTTCTCCATCTTTATTAGATGAACAGATTTTATCTTTTAAATATAGTTTGTTACGATCAAAACAGTTGATAGAGAATATTTTATTAGAACTCGAACGTAAAGAATACAGTGTGAAAATGGATGTATTGGAAATGGATTTAGAAAATGAAACTGCTTACCAATTGGCCTTAAAACAAGGATTGACATCTTGGGCTTATTTCACAAAAAAAAAATATCGTCACTCTAACGATGACAAAAATATTTTTCTAATAAAAATCTCTAATTATGAAAGATTAAAATTTATAACAGATAAATATCTATCTATATTATAAGGTGAGTTAAAAATCAAAACCATCTTCACATTCTATATGAGCTAGTTTAACGATAAAGTATTCTTTGTATATATTGTTTATGCATTCTACTAACTCATTTGATAAAGAGCTATCTTTATCGCAGTATGTCTTTAACATAAGATATAAATGTTTTTTTTCTTGATAAGTTTTACTCTTTAGTTGATCAACTGTTTCAGTGTTAAAGCAGTATATAAATTGCGTAGAAAGATAATCATTTTTAAGTAATATATAAAAAAAATCTTTAATTTTCATTAAAGCTGTCTCCGCGTCTGTATTTTTTTTACAGTTTATTTTTTGTTCATATACATGAAGCAAATAATTGGTTTTTGTTGATTCAAAATTTGAATTTGGTTTTTCTAACCAATATGCAGTAAATGTCATTTATCATTCCTTTTTATAAAATTAACAATAAATTTATTTATAATATATATTAAATTTTTTTACAATTTTTTTTTATTTATTTGTACGAGTAAAGCTTTCCCCTTTCTTAACAATTTAATTAGTTGTAATATTCTTTTTGATGAAATTGAATTATTGTTTTATGTTGGCTTTTTTGCTTTTTAGTTGCTCAAGTATGGAGGAATCTGAAAAGGAGAGGATACGCAAATTAAACGAAAAAAAAGAGATAATATTTCGTATGCACGATGATTTTTTTTTCGTAAATGATGATGCTGTTTGGCAACAAAGAGTTAAGTATCCCTGGGAAGAGGCGCAAGATTGTAAATATTTAAAAATTACTAAAGACTACTTTAGATGTAAAGGGAGTAGTATTAATGGCAATCGCGTATTAGATGGAAAAGAGTATTGCGATTGTGATGGGATAGATTGTCATGGACTTCCATATAAAAATGGGAAAGAGTTTGTCTACCCTATTATGATAGATATTTTAAATTATATTCAAAAAACCACATCAAGTAAAGTTGTTATTACATGTGGGCACAGATGTCCCGAACATAATATTTACTCAGATTTGTCAAAGGCAAATCAAACTTCTAAACATCAAATAGGGGCAGAGGTCGATTTTTATGTAGAAGGGTATGAAGATAATTTACTGCAAGTAGTTAAGTTAATTATGCAATTTTATCAAGATGATAAAGATATCGGTTATCAACATTTTATTAATGGTGTAGGCGATAGAAATTGGCATAACAATGAAATAATTATTAAATTTAGATTGGAGGGGGAAGGTAGAGATTTTGATAATCGTCATCCTTATCAATACATTACAATAGAAGTTAAAAGGGATAGATCGTTAAATGAAGCAGTTAACTACAATTGGAATATGGCTCATAATGGTTATTTAAGAAATTAATATATTTTTCAATGAAAAAAAATGTGTAATAGTTGATTTAATTTTTAATTGAGGGTGGTCTTTACTGCACACTAAAATAGGAAAAATATTAGCAAGTTGCATAGCTGATATACCTTTTAAAGTGTCGTCGAGCCCAACAACCTTCTCAGATCTGATATTTTGAAAATGTTTTAACGCGCATAGATAACCATCTGGGTACGGTTTTCCACGAGCATACATATCTTTAGTGAGCCAAATGGGAATTTGATTGAGAATGGGAAGTTGTTTTCGTATGATATTTGTATCTCCAACCATTGAGTTTGTGACAACACACATTAGAATTTTTCTTTTTTTTAAATATTTGAAGAATTCATCGACACCTTCCATCAATTTTATTTGTGAATTCGTTATGATTTCAGTATATATCGCTTGTTTTTCTATTCTCAACTGATCCCAATCTTTAATTGACTGGTTCTTTTCTAACACATAGTTGCCGAGTGATTTACCAGTTACATCGTGCGCGTACATTGAGTATGATAGAAAATCTAAGTTTAGGTCTATCCCCCTATTGGATAACATTTTTTTATATGCTAAATAATGGATCGGTTCGGTGTCAACTAGAAGACCATCAAAATCTAAACAGACGAGTTCGAATTTATCTAATAGAGAGATATCGTTACAATTCAGTTCTGTCATGTATTCTTTTTTTTAAATTGTTTAATAACGGTTTTAGTTCTTTTTTTTCCTCTTTTGTTGTCCGATCGACAAATAAAACGCCGTCAATATGATCGTTTTCGTGCATTATAATTTTAGCTTCCCAGCCACTAACTCGTTTTTTATGGCGTATTCCATTTATGTCTGTATATTCTACGGTTATTTTAACTGGACGTTCTACATCTGAATGTATAGTTGGTATAGATAGACATCCTTCAGACTCAATCCATGTCTCTGCGCTTGGTTCTGATAATACAGGATTTATGAAAACCTCTATATCTCCACAGTCAAAATTGTTATTTTCAATATTTATAGGCTTTCTTATAATAAATAATCTTATAGAATGATGAACTTGTGGTGCTGCTATGCCAACTCCGTTGCATCCATCAACAGTATCAATCATTTCATTTATTAAAATTTTTATATCATCTGTTATTTCATTTATTGGAGCTGCCCTCTTTCTTAGTATTTGGTCTCCGTAATATGCTAATGGTAACATCTTTAATTGGTCTGTTGTTATTAAATTCGGTGCATGCCCATTTTTTAATTGACCATTGCGATACAACCATTTACCATTTACTTTTTCAAAATAACTTTTTTCTGTAAATGTCGCATCTTGGTTGTTTTGTCTTATATAAGCAGTGAAAGTTACATTAGCTATCGACCTATTTTCTTTGAAATCTAAAATTTCAAGTTTATCATATGAAGACGATTTAGAAAATTTAGAGATAGATTGCCTCCACATAAGTCTATTTTCATGATGTTGTGGACTTGCAGGATGCGTTGTTTTTATTATATAATCTGGAACATTAAGTGCATATGCAGAGTATCTTGAACGCATCAAATCTAGTGCATTTGATGGTACGGCTCCACAATGATACTTTTTACAGCAATTCTCATATGTTTTTCCGTTACCACATGGACATTCATTGGTTCTCTTACTATCCATAATTTAAAAAATATACCGATGACTGGACTCGAACCAGCACCCTGTTTCCAAGAATAGATTTTGAATCTATCGCGTCTACCATTCCGCCACATCGGCATAAACTAACATTTTAAACTAATTGCGATTTAATAACAAACTTCATTTAATGTTAATCCATGTGGAGGTACAGATCTATGTGTTTTATCTTTATTACCAGAGATAAAAATCGATGGAAGTTCTTCGGAAAGCAACCTTTCTTGACCTATATCTAGAAGCGTTCCAGTTATATTTCTTACCATCCTGTATAAGAATCCGTCACCCCTGAAACGCAATGAAAAACCTTGACAATTGTGTATTAAAGATAATTCATAAATCGTTCTCGTCGCATCTTCATGTGTTGTAATTCTTTTTGTTTTCGTTGTAAATGATAAAAAACTTTTTTTACCAATGAAATAATGTAGAGATTCTTCTATTTTATCTACATCTAGTTTGAATGGAAAATGTAATGCGTAACATCTGTCGAATGGCATTTGTATTTTTGATGTAACGATTTCGTATGTATAAATTTTTTCTTTAGCGGAAAATCTTGCATGAAAGTCATCTTCAACAAGAGTTAGTTCTAACACCCTGATGTCTCTTGGCAATAAAGCATTTAAACTTTTTTTTAAAACTCGATAGTCTCTAACCTTGCTAGACGAAAAGTGGGCGACTTGCCCCTTTGCGTGAACTCCTGAATCGGTTCGTCCAGCTCCACATACAAATACATTTTCTTGTAAAATTGTAGATATAGTGTTGCTGATTACCCCTTCAATGGAAATTCCATTTTTTTGAATTTGCCAACCGCAATAGTTAGAGCCATCGTATGTTATAACCATTTTATACTTATTCATTAAACTTCTTTTCTAAGTCAGGTGTTTACTTATTAATTTAGTCATTTGAAACATATTTACAGCTTTTTTGCAACCAAATACTTTAGCTAAATTTTCATCTGGTTTTATACTTCGTAAATCATTTGGATCTTGGAGGTTATGTTTTTTGATGTATATCCAAAGTTTTTTTGTGACTTCAGTCCTGGGTAGTGGCCCTTTACCAACTATTACTTCTAATTCACTACTTAATTTGAGTGGTTTCATAAATGCAGACGATGCTGCTCTTGTTTTTGACTTTTCCTTTTCCATCCTTCACCTCTTTTTAATTATCGAAAAGTGTAGTAAACCTTATAAAGTTTGCTACACCTTCTAAATTACTGTTGTGCCAAAGGTGTAATTTATTAGTCTATAAAAAAACACTAATTATGAGTTATAAATTTAGCTCTGATGGTCGGTTGTTTGGGTGAAGTCGGGTTGTCGTTGTTGTTGGAGTTGTTGCTGATAGTGGTTGTTGATAGTGGTTGTTGATGTATTTTATGACTTTATATGCACCATATAATACACCAGCTGTTACGGCACCCACTAAAGAAACTGTTGCTATTCTTGATGATACAGGTGAAAGTAGTGGAATTTTGTTAAAAGTTGCTAAAATAAATGTTAAAGCTGTTTTTGCAAAAGCACTTACTTTAGATGCTGTTATTGCAGCTGCTGTTGTTATGTATCCCCATGTTGCGCTTGCCATGGCACTGACGTCTATTGATTGTATCATGAAATGAACTCCTATTAAATTTGTTTTTTAAATTTATTTATTGTTTTAATGTTAATGTGAAAATTATTTGGCAACTTTTTAGTAATCTATTGTCTATAACCCAACAAAATAATTGATAAAGCTATAAATGGTATCACTAAATTTGATGGTAATATAAAAAGCGTAGCTACAAAAGATATTAAATAAACTATTGGATAGTTTTTATAAAAGTTTTGAAGAGTTAATGCTGCTTTTGCAAAAAAAGGACCAATAAATTCTTTAATTTTGGTTATTGATGTTGATAAAAATTTTTCAGATTCTTTTAAAAATGTAGTTAGAGAATTTGTATCTTGAATGTTATTTGGTTGCATGAAATAAACTCCTATTAATTTTTTTTAAATGTTTAACATTTATGTTTTGTATTATTATATATTGGTTGATCTTTTATGTAAAGGGTACATAAAGAATCAATGTGATTTTTTATAAAAAATTAAGGGTATCTGTATGAATAATGAAGAATTTAACGGTGTTTTAAAAGATGCTGAGAAGAGAATAATTGAAATGCGGAGGTGGCTTTGATGTCGATAAAAAACAGATTAAAATTTTAGAATTTGAAAAAGATATGGCTGGTCGCGATTTTTGGAATGATAGAGAGAGTGCTCAAAAAATTATTCGTGAATCTAATAAATTGAAAGAGTGGGTTGATCCATTTAATGAAATTTTCAATAATTATAAAGATATTATTGATTTATATAAAGATATAGATCTAATAAAAGATGAAGGGTTTTTTATTCAACTTCAAAAAGAATTATTAAGTTTAATTAAAAAATTAGAAGAGTTTGAAGTCAAAAAAATGCTTTCAGGTGAACTTGACCAAAACTCTTGTTATCTTAATATTAATGCAGGTGCAGGTGGCACAGAGGCTTGCGATTGGGTGTTGATGCTCTCTAGAATGTATCAAAGATTTGCAAACAGGAGGGGGTGGGTTTGCACGGAGATTGATAGATTGGATGGAGATGTTGCGGGGATAAAAAATATAACTTTTAAATTGACAGGACGGTTTGCTTATGGTTTCTGTAAAGGAGAGAAGGGTGTTCATAGATTGGTAAGGATATCGCCGTTTGATTCGGGGGCGCGTAGACATACTAGTTTTGCTTCAGTTGAAGTAATCCCTGAGATTGAAGATAACATAGAGGTCGACATAAAACCTGATGATCTTAGGGTAGACACTTACCGTTCTTCTGGCGCCGGAGGTCAACATGTGAATACGACAGACTCCGCCGTTAGAATGACGCATATTCCGACTGGAATTGTTATGACTTGTCAAAATGAGAGGAGTCAAATACAAAATCGGGAGGTTTGTTTAAAAATGTTAAAATCAAAGATATATGAGGTAAAAGTAGAAGAGCGAAAGAAAAAAATGGATGAAATTAGCGGAGAAAAGAAGGACATCTCATGGGGGTCGCAGATTAGAAATTATATCCTTCAACCTTATAGACTTGTTAAAGACACTAGAACAAAGTATGAAACTTCTGATTTTGAGGGTGTTATGAATGGTGAAATAGATGAGTTTGTTAATGCTTATTTAAAAGAATTTGGATGAGTGTAGAATGAATGATAATAAAAAAAACATTACGCAAGAGAGCAGTTACGATTTGAGATATACTATTGTAAATGATGAGTTATGCGTAAGAAAATGGCTCTATGATCTTAGTGTAAGAAAATGGTATCCACCTTCTTCAGAATTGGATGTTGATGTTTTTGTCCGTAATTGGATAGGATTTTTTAAATATAATGCAAGTTTAACGGCTGTTTACAATAATGAAGTTGTCGGTGTTGCTACAATATTTCTTATGCCATATAAAAAAGTAGCGCATACTTGTATGATGTATATGGCTGTAAATCCAAATTATTATCATATTGGAATTGGAGCTTCTTTGCTGCGTAATATAAAAAATTTGGCTAAAATGCGATTTTCACTTGAATTTATGGATGTTGAAATTTGGGAAGGTGCTCCAATAATGAAACTTCTCAAAGAGAATGGCTTTAAGGAAATTGCAAAGCAAGATAATTTCGTTAAATTAGATGATGGATTTAGAGCGAGATATGTAATGGAAGTTGAGTTATGAGTAATGGTAAAGTAGAAAAATATAACGATGAAGATATAAAAATTAGAGGTATGGTTGAGGCAGATTCGTTTGCTCTAACAGAGATTTTAATGGATCCCGTCTTATTAAGTTGGTTTCCTATGACCGATCTAAATGAGGTTAATGATGCTGTGAGAGTGTGGCAAATGTATGCACGTAAAAATTCAGCTTATACAGTAGATATAGATAATATTCCAGTTGCGATGGCTGTAATATATGTTAATTCATTTGAAAAACTTGCGCATCAAAGTCTTTTTGCGATTGTAGTAGATCCGAAATATCGAAATAGAGGAATAGGAACTCATCTTTTACGACATATAATGAAAGAAGCTAAAAATACTTTTGGTATAACATTGTTACATTTAGAGGTTTACGAGGGTAATCCTGCTTATAATTTATACTCTAGGGAGGGCTTTAGTGAATATGGTAAACATAAAAAATTCTTAAAACAGAGAGATGGAACGTACGGTACAAAAATATTAATGCAAATTTCATTATAACCTCGATTCAAAAATCTAATGCAATACCCATAGATAAGGAATAAAAAAATATTTTATATGTCATAACGCTAGTGGCATGTAGGATGAAAAAATGCAGAATAATGGTGCAATTTTAAATCTAATTCACTAATATATAATATATTATAAAAAAGGTTTTGCGTTATGGTTTATAAAATTTTTTTTCTCTCTATTTTAGGAGTCGTCATGAACTTTAGTGCGTTTGGCTCTTCTAAAGAATCAAAAGTACTTGTTTATCCAAAATCTAGGCAAGATGCTCAAGTAGATGTTTATCATGGAATTGCAGTAAAAGATCCTTATAGATACTTGGAAGATCCAGATAAAGAGGAAACAAAAACGTGGGTTAAAGCGCAAAATCAACTAACGTTTGATTATCTAAGTCAAATCCCACAAAGAGAGAAGATTCGAAAAAGGTTAGAGTCTCTTTGGAATTATGAGAGATATGGACTTGTTTTCAAAAAAGCAGGTCGTTATTTTTTTTCAAAAAATAATGGACTTCAAAACCAGTCTGCAGTTTACATTTTTGAAAAATTGGGAGAGACTCCTTCTCTTCTTTTAGATCCAAATAAACTTTCTGATAATGGAACAGTTGCTTTAAATTTTTATATTCCAAGTGAAGATGGTAAACTGTTAGCTTACGGGCTTTCTCAAGCAGGGTCTGATTGGGTTGACATCAAAGTATTAGATATCGAAACTGGAAAAGAATTAAGTGACCACTTAAAATGGATTAAGTTTTCAGAAGTCTCCTGGTTACCTGATTCTTCAGGATTTTATTATTCCTGTTATGAAAAGCCTGAAGAGGGAGTTTTTGAATCTCTGAACGTCAACCAAAAAATCTACTTTCATCAAATTGGCCATCCTCAAAAAGAAGATCTTTTAGTGTATGAAAGACCAGACCATAAGGAGTGGTTTTTTTCATCTCATGTAACAGAGGATGGCAAATTCCTTGTCATTTCTGTACTTAAAGGCTCAGCTTCAGAAAATGCTATTTTTTATAAGAAAATAGATGAAATAAAAACCACTTACGAACTTTTTTCTAAGTTTGATGCGAAGGTTAAATATGTTGGGAACGAGGAGAATCTTTTTTGGTTTCAAACAGATAAAGGAGCTCATAAAGGGCGGATCATTGAAGTTGATCTAAACTTTCCTGAAGAAGGAAATTGGAAAGAATTGATTCCTGAAAGTGTAGACACATTACAAGATGCGACTTTAATTGGAGAGCAGTTTGTTTTGACATACCTCAAAGATGTTCATAGCCAAATTCATTTTTTCAATTTGGATGGCTCTTTTCAAAAAGAGCTTATTTTACCATCGCTCGGAGCTGTTAGAGGCTTTTCCGGTAAGAAATTAGACTTTGAAACTTTTTATATTTTTACAAGCTTTACAAGTCCTGAGACTGTCTATCGATATGATTTTGAATCGAAAAAAAGCGAAATCTTTTTTCAGCCGACTTTTCCTCTTTCTTTAAAAGAATTTGAAATTAAACAAGTTTTTTACTCAAGTCTAGATGGAACGAAAATTCCTATGTTTATTGTTTCTAGAAAAGATCTTTTGCTTGATGGGAAAAATCCAGTTCTTTTAGCTGGCTATGGGGGTTTTAATATTTCTGTGGAACCATTTTTTTCTACAGAGGTAGCCGCTTGGCTTGAAATGGGCGGAGTGTTTGTTTTAGCAAACATTCGAGGGGGAGGAGAGTATGGAGAAGCTTGGCATAGTGCCGGAAATCTTGAAAATAAACAAAATTGCTTTGATGATTTTATTTCAGCGGCCGAGTGGCTTATTAGCGAAAAAATTACCTCTCCTTCAAAACTTGCCATTTACGGGGGAAGTAATGGAGGGCTTTTAGTAGGAGCTTGCATGATTCAAAGACCAGAGCTTTTTGGAGCAGTTGTTCCGGCGGTTGGAGTTCTTGATATGCTTCGCTATCAAAAGTTCACAATTGGTTGGGCTTGGGTGCCTGAATATGGCTCTTCAGAAAAGGCAAATCAATTTGCCTATTTATACAAATACTCTCCTTTACACAACATTCAATCAGGAACAGCCTATCCGCCGACTTTAATTTTGACAGGAGATCACGATGATAGGGTAGTTCCGGCTCATAGCTTTAAGTTTGCAGCTACTATGCAGGGAGCTCAAGAGGGAGAATCGCCCATTCTCATAAGAATTGAAACTTCAGCAGGCCATGGAGCTGGAAAACCTATCTCTAAGGTAATTGATGAAACTGCTGATAAGCTTGCTTTTTTAATAAAACAACTTCAAATGTAATATCTTTATGATAATTAAAAATTTACATATTTTGTTTCTTAAAAAGTTATGATCTTTTATCGTCATAACTTTTTAAGGACTTACTTTTATTTGTTGCTTTTATTTATTTGTATATATCATAATAAATGAAATACTAATAGGGGTAATATGAATTTAAATAATTGTGATTATAGTTATGCAAATGTTATAGGAAGTTATTTAAAACAACCGTTATTTAAATTAGTCTCACATACTTTAATTGCATTTAAACACAAACACTGGGAAATGAATAGAATTCATAACATCGCAAAAGAAGCAATTGCTTGTTTAATCTTTATTATGTTTGTAGTGCCAATTGGAATAAGTTGGTTAATAGGAAAATCGATATCTTGTTTTAGCAAAACTAAAATAAATCATAAAAATTTACATTTAAAACCTCCAGAGATTGACATTCCACATGATTTAGAATCAGATAGCTCAATCAGTATTATGGTTCTTGTTGGTAAATTCATTGATATAAATACAATAAAAGGAAAATTTAATAAATCACAACAATCAAAATTAGAAAATCTAGGAAGATTGTGCGAATGGACGGTCATAAAAAATGATAATATTTATCCAAATGACTATAGAAAAAGAGAATTGTTTTGTAAGCAATTATCCATTTATTTGAAAAATATAGTAAAAAAAATAGATTCAAATGAAGTTTCTAACGATAAAACATTGAGCATCTTATCTGAATTAGCAGAAGCTTCTACGCGTTGCTATCCAACGTGGCTTGAAGTAGCAAGGAGGTTGTGTGATGAAGTTAATGGTAAAGAAGAGAGCGTTGAAATAAAACTATTGAGACTTGTACAAGAATATAAAGAATCTATTATTTTAGAATTTTCCCAAAAAGAAGTTAATAGTGAATGGCATGCATTAAGCTATGTTAGAAATATTCTTGGGGACGAACTTGGATTAAATACTGCTAAATTAGATGTTTATGGTGCGCAAAATAATTCGATTTTTGGTAAATGTATTATAAAATGGTTGTTTTTACAAATATATGAAAATTCAAATCGTTTAGTCTCAGGAATTACAACAATGATTAATTCTCGAGAATATGATAATTCTTATTATTTTTTTATACAAAAACATGCAACAGATGTTAAAAAATGTTTTAATTTAGAGAGCGACGGTCATATAAATGAAGTTGGCGTCAACTTTTTGTTGAAGAATATTAAATGTTTTATCTTAAAATAATTATTGAAAATTTTGTTTTACAACCCTTCATCGTCGTCGTAATCTCTAAATGATTCGTAATAATAAAAGAATTTATTTCCTTTACAAATGTAGCACTTTTCAGGTCTAGCCTCCTGATAATGTTTATAATTACAATTTCTACAATGCCAAACTTTTTCTTGCGTTTTAAACCAGCGCGAAAAAAAATACCCTTTATTATTAGTTGGCAGTAAATTTGTTGTAAATATAATGAAAAAAAATATAAATACTCTAATTAACATAAGATACCAAATTTTTTTAAATCTTTAGCGTCTTTCCATTTCAACTGCTTTGTTTATTGTTGTTTGACGATATGAGAAAGATTTATTATCACTCTTTGCTCCGTCGATTAATACTGCTATTCGCTTTCCATTTTGTCTTGACAAAGACGATTGTACGCTACAAATGAATTGTTTGTATGATAAATTGTTGAGCGCTTCTATGATGGAATCATCCCTTGAAAAATTTCCATTGTATATAAATGCTAAATTTTCTATTTCACATGTTTTTTTGCATAAGTTTTGTTGCGGTTGGATAAGAGATGTAATTGTTGAGTTTTTTAAAAACGAGAAACGCTCTTCCGGTATATTTTTTTCTATATCTCTGTTGAATTCTTCTATAAAGAGCTCAAACCTGCTAAGTAGTTCTTGACTGTAATGTGTTGTTGAATGAACGTTGAAAAAGAACATTAATTCGTCATTTTCTTCCAATAACCAACCTTTTGTCATATAACCTGTTTGTTGTTTAGTTCGTAATGTAGAAAAAAATGCCTCCGATAGAGCTTTTGATAGTATTTTGTGAGTTGCTATATTCTCAAAAGAGTTTTCTCCGAGGTGAAGCATGAGTAATGTGGAATTTCCCTTTACTGGCGATTCGAGCTCTATCCTTTGTGGCTCCGTTAATTCGTTTAGTGCAATTATTGTTTTTTTACTGTGATTGATTTTTGGGTATGGAGTCATATATAGTTGATTTTTAATATTTTCCCACATTTTTTTTGCATTATTCGTATTTATATTACCAGATATGATCCCTTCTACGTATATTTGTTCTTTAAATTGTTGCGTATAGTTTATAAAATCTTCATATGTTATTTCAAGTAAAGTCGAACATAGTTGCTGATCATTTTTTTCATTATTGAATAGTATACTTTTCATAATGTATTGCGACTGAAAAAATGGTAGCGCACATTTCATCTCTTCGTAACAACTACTTAATTGATCTATACATAGACGAAATTCTTCTATAGATGGTGAATTGATTTTTATCCCCTCTATAATTTTATTTATCAATATGTCGACTTTGTTACTATAACCACCTATGGCAATATTTAATTTTAAATTTTTTTGGTAGATATTTACATTTATGTTTGCTCTATTTGCTGCAGATATTAATGTGGCTAATTTTTTTTGCAGTTGTATTGTTAATAAATCTGTAAGTACAATATTTTTTGTATTGTCATTTATAACATGCGATTTAATTCCTAATCTGACTTCTATTTCTGGCACTAAGTAAAACGAATCTTCTAAAACGAAACATTTTCCAAATTGTTCGTCAGCTATTAATGTAGGTTTATTGTCTTTATTTTTATGATTTATTAATTTTAATTCATTTGGAATAAAGTTGTTAGGTTCGCCTATCTCAGATATTTCATTTATAGATAGCAAAGTATCGAGTCTCTCTTTATCGATTTGCACGACTTTATATTCACCACCATTCCATCGTTCTTTTTTATCTGGAATTTGTCCTGTTATCGTTGGGGATGCTACAACAAAAAATAGACAATTTTGTGGCGTCATTTGTTTTAGCGCCTCTTTTATCAATTCAGGTTTAAAAAGATTGATAACAGTACTTTTATATGGAAATGTATCTATAGGTTCATCAATCATGTCGTTAGCTAATTGTTGAACAAAATTGAACGGCTCTATTCTAGATTGCCATTGATAATTTATTGTAGATATCTTGTTTATTTCATCGAATATATATTTAGGTACACCGTTCTCTTTTATTGAATTTATACATTGAAAAGTTGTATCAATAACTTCATCTAAATTTGAGACGCCTTTGTTAGTTAAATTTATAACAAGTGTTAATATCATGTTTTTTTTATCAAAACTATCGCATGTATATGATATATCTTCTGCAAGATTTACTTTGTTTAGTTTTTCATATAAGCTATTTTTACATTTACTCGTTAAGTAGTATCCTATTAAATATGATGCACGAGCATCTGTATCTTCTGCTATATTTGTTGGCATTTCCCATCCCATGGAAATTTGTCTAATATCTTTTAATGGTTTTATATAAGTTATGTGTCCTTTTTGAGTCTCTGATGTAAGTTGTGCATAAGGAGTAGGTTGTCGTTGATTATTTGTTGGTATGTTATTAAATAAATTTATGACTAATTCTACAAGTTCTTTAAGTGATTTATTGGAATAAATTGAAAGATGCATTTTATCTGCACTGTAAAAGAATTTATACCAATTTATCAACGATTCTATAGATATTTTACTTAGTGTATTTTCATTTCCAGTTGAAAATTTCGCATTTTGGTGATTTTGGTTGCCACTCTCTTTAAAAATCATATTCTCACGCCAAGAGTCATTTTCTATATTTTTTTGATACTCTTGGTTTACAGCTAATAACTCACGTTTAATTGCGTCTTTTTTAAATAGAGGGTTTGTAAAAAAATTAGAAAATATATCTAATATATTTTGAAATGAGTTGTTATTAGATGAGAACATGTAAACTGTTCTATCAGACGATGTGTAAGCATTAGCAACCCCACTGCAATCAGAAACGGCTTGAAAAAATTCATTTTCATTTGGGTATTTTTCTGAACCCATGAATAACATATGCTCACAAAAATGAGCCATACCATCACACTGCTCTGGATCATTCCATGCTCCTGATTCTACTGAAAGTGCAGCTGCAGATTGACTAGCTTCGCTGTCTGATATTATGTACGCTTCTAAACCGTTTTTTAATCTAATTTTTGCCCTTTTTTGATTAGACAATGATGGAGATAAAATTGTTAGTTGATTTTTTTCATCTATATATTGAAAATTTTGATTTTTACAATGTAAAAAAGATGTAATGCATATAAAAAACAATAGTAAACGCATGAATATCCCATTTTAATTTGGAAACTTATTGTACATACTGCATACTATATTGTATATGTAATCTCTACGTAATTTTTTTTTGAGATCTCTGCAAGTTGTATCAGACCCAGGAAAATTTTCCATATTCAATTCTTTACCGAACGATAAATGTATAGGCGCTTCATCTGTGTGGCGTATCTCCCCTAAATCTATTTGAATTCCATCTGGCGGTGGCATTATATCATGTGTTGATAATGCAAGTGGATAAAAATGAGTTTGAACTTTAGAGTTTTTTCCTAAAATATAGAATAATTCAATGCTTTGATGATCGAAAGGGGCCACTTCTACAACGCCATCTTTATTCATTCTATCTCTGCCGCCGCTCGGGGCTATGTAAATGCACTGGCCCCCTTTTTTGAGTTTTTTCTTTATTGTTAAAATTGTCTCTTTATTATGGTTAGTCATTTTGTCTTTTTTATCTTTATGAACATCGAAATATTTTTTAGAATATATACAAAATAAATTTACACCTAAACTAATTGGAATGGCCAATCCGTCTGTTATAACTCTTTCGCCTGCTATAAATATCATTTTTGTAGCGAAATCGTGAAAGCTGTTTTCCAATAAAAGACTTATCGCCTGAGGGTCTGCTTCGATTTGATGATTAGCGAATAAAATTATGTTTTCATTTTTTTTTATATGCGCTTGCATTTGGCAAATATTTTCTATTCCACTTAAAGTTGAATTTTCAAAGTCTATTAGAGGTCGAAATAAATCTAATCCTATTTGATAGTAGTCGATTGGAGATCGTATTGCTTTGTGAAAATATTCAAATTTTGGCGGCTTCTTTAAATGTTTTACGACTAGCTTGCTGTATTTGGAGATTATTTGTCTGTATTTGTTGAAATCTAGATTTTTCTTTTTAATAATAATTTCGTACTTATCTACAAACTTAGATAGTATATCGAGATATTTGTTTGAGTATTTTTTTTGAAAAGATACAACAATTCCTTTAAAAGGTTTATATTTCAAACTTTTGTCCATTTATAGATGAATAAATTTCAAAATGGTTTAAATGTAAAGTGTCATTGGTTGTGAATGAAATAGTTCCATCTAATTTTTTAGACAATGCCTCTAATTGTTTTTTGTCATTATTATTTAAATGGTTGTCTAGTATAGGATGTATTATAATATCAAGGTTTACCTGTTGATACTGTGTGATAAGTTGTTTTATAGTTCTCTCTAGTTCGATAGATGTGCTTTCTAGATTTTTTACCATACCGCTACCATTGCAGTAAGGGCAGTTCGTGAAAACAGTCTGTATGATCGACTCTTTACTCCTTTGTCTTGTCATTTCGACTATACCAAATTCACTCATACCTATTATTGTGCACTTTGCCGAATCATTTTTCATCGCTTCTTTTAAATGATTCAATACTCGACGTTGATTTTTTTTTGATCTCATGTCTATGAAGTCGCAGATTATCAATCCGCCTATGTTGCGTATCCGAAGTTGACGAGCTATTTCGCTGACAGCTTCTAAGTTTATATGGACTAAAGCATCTTCAACATCTTCATAATTTATAGATTGATTGCTCCTGCCAGAATTGACGTCTATAGTGTACATTGCCTCTGTTTTATCAAAAAATAGATAGCCACCACTTGGAAGCCAAATTTTATGCATTAAAGCTTTGTCGATCTCTTTCTCCACATTAAAACGCTTGAACATTGGAGGTTTGTCTCTATAAAATTCAATTTTTAATTGCTGATCGTTCTCTTTATATCGGTTATACATTTTGTTGCAAGCTAAGAACGTAGGATGATGATCTATCAATATTCTATCGAATTTTTTGTCTAACGCTGTCATTAGAGCTCTTTTAAGCAAATCAGATTCTTGATATAACAAATGTGAGCTATTTGGTTTATTAAAATTTTCTACTATTTTGTTCCATATATCTAGAAGTTCGTGCGCATCGTCTATTAGTTGATCTGTAGTCGCATCGACACTTGCCGTTCTACAAATCAACCCCATGTCAGAAGGCATTTCAAATGATCGTATAGTTTGTTTAAGATGATCCCTACTTCCTTTATCTATTATTTTTCTAGAGACCCCTCTATGAGGATTGTTTGGTAGTAAAACTAAATAACGTCCTGGGATAGATATATTGGATGTTAAGCGTGCTCCTTTTGATCCAATTGGTTCTTTAACAACTTGAACGAGTACTGTTTGATCAGGTTTCAACAACTTTGCGATGTCTACATCTTCGTTTTTCTTTTCTTCAGAATTATTTTGATTGTGATCCCAATCAAATTCCATATCGAAAAGCTCTTGAAATTTTTGAGCATTTTCAACTATGTCAGATATATGAATGAACCCATTTTCACTTTCGCCAATATTTATAAAAGCAGACTGAATATTTCTTAAAATATTTGTTACACGTCCACGATAAACATTGCCAGTAATTTGTCGGCTTTTTTTTCTCTCTATTACGAGTGAATTTAATCTGTAATCAACAAGCTCAGCAAGGCGCAATTCTTTTGATTCTACATTTAAAAGAAATTCCTTCATTCACACCTTTATTTATTGTAGTTGCGACCTTTATAAAAACCACAGCTTAAGCATGCATGATGTGGCAATCTCGGACTTTTACAGTTTGAGCATGCCAAAGCATTTACAGGTCTCTTTGCGTCGTGCGCGCGTCTTGAATTTCTCCTTGCAGTCGAGTGACGATTACGTGGTACAGCCATGATAAATTAAACTCCTATTGTTATATTTAGGATACTCACTATACAACATATGTACAATTAATGCAGCTGATTATTTTATCACAGTTTTTATTTATATTACACCGCATTGTCTGTTGTTTCCGGTAATCTTTTTGTATACGATATTACCTATAGCATTGCCTATAGCTTCAATAACAGAAAAAATTAAAACCTGAACAACAAGTTGATACATGCCGCCGATTGCTACTCCAGAATGGTTTTTGAATTTTTTAAGATACTCTATATGTGTATCGCTATCACCACTTGCAGCATAAGCTGTAAGTGATGCAATTCCAGCGCCTCCACTAGTAACAGCTAATATACCATAAGCTACTAAAGCTACAGTTGATGCTGTTGCAGCAATTGCAAGACAACTTGTTATTGCTACAGCAGCACAAATTGTTGTAGTTAAAAATGCGGTTGTTCCTACTCTCATACGAAACTCCTAAATTGTTTTTGGTTAGTAACATGTTATAATTTATATTGTTTTAATGCAACTTTAAAGAAATTTTAATAAATAATTAATTGGATTTAAATTATTAATTGTTATAATTGTTTTTATCTCTTTACACCCTTCTATACATAAATTTCTAATTCTAGAATTTGTTGTAAAATTTTCTATCTCTTTTCTGATATTATCTGTTGTTGCGAACATCCCTACATATTCTGGAAAGATACGCCTTTTTGCAATGATATTAGTAATACAGTAATGTGGAAGGTAAATTTTAAATATAAACATAAATAAAAAGAGGTCAAATTTTGGAATTGGTGATACATTTATTGTTGGAACCTCGAAAAATGCAAGCTCCAAGTTTACAGAGCCTAGTTTTGCTATGGCTAAATCTGCACGCTTCATTAATTCGTATCGATTGCTTGGATCTATTAAAATTATTTTTAATTTAGTTTTATCTATAATTTTTTTAATTGCTGGAAGTAATTTTTCGTGACTTACGCATAGTGTAATTTCATAATCACCACCAAATGTTGTAGAAAATGGTTTTACACTTTCAAGTTGTGTTTTTAAAATGGTTTTTACTTCTTTGATTCGACTGCCAGGAAATAGTGCTATAATTTTTTTTCCATCTAAATGAGAGAGATCGTTTGTTAAAATCTCATTTTTTAAATTATCAAATATTGGATGACCTATGTAATGCGTCTCTAATGTAGAGGTTGCAAATAACTCTTCTTCGAATGGAAAAATTGTCAAAAGGAGATCGAAGTAACGCTCGAGAGTCTTCTTTCTGTTTTTTCTCCACGCCCAAATTGTAGGGGAGACTAATTGAACTATTTTACCTTTGTACCCAGATTTTCGCAACTTTTTGGCAAGTAATAAATTGAATTCTATGTAGTCTATAAGGAGGACAATTTTTGGATTTGTTTTCAAGATTGTCTGTTTTGTTTTTTTAAAAATTGACATGATATGGGGTATAGATAATATAATATCTCCAAAGCCTATAAGCTCAAATTTTTCCATTGGAAGAATTTCGCTTATATTTAGTTTGCGCATTTCAGGTCCGATAACGCCAATAATTTGCTTGTTTGTGATATTTTTTAATATTTTTGCTCCTAAAATATCTCCACTTTTTTCGCCGCAAATTACAAAAATATCGGTCATGATGACGTTTTTTTCTTGTTTAAGAGATGTTCCCAGTTATTGTAGAACATTTGTAATCCAGGCTCTATTCGCGTTCTCAATTTGAAAAAATCTAATGATAAATGAATTTCAGGTATACGCGGAGCTCTAATCGGCATTTTCTTTTTCTTATGCATAGGGGTAAATCTATATTGAGTTGTAATGATAGAAATAATGGTACTTGATAATTTTTTTGGTATGAATAAAAATGGCGTGAATATCTCCTGGACAAATTCAGCTATCTCTTGATAAATCTCGCCAAGATGCATTGGTTTTCTTAATCTTAAATGCGCTTGTACTATTGGAAATATAAATGCAGCAAGGAGAATAGATCGACAGATGATCTGTTTTTCTTTATTTAAAATCATCTGATCTACCTCTTGAAGATAAGAGTATATGTTATTTCCATTGCTACTTTCTAAAAAAGTTGAAATGTTTGGAAGTATTATATCTAAAATATTGTGGTGGACCAATAATTTGATAAATTGATGGCTGGAGCCAGATTCAAGCATTCTAAGAATTTCTTCCAAGATGCGAGCTGGAGAGCTTTTTAGTATTTCAGATCTACATTCAAATAGCGCATCTACAGACTCTTGATCTACATTTAACCCAAAACGAGCGCGAAATTTTATAAGACGTATCATCCTTACAGGGTCTTGTTTAAAGCGTATAAATGGATTGCCAATGCTCCTTAATAAAAATTTTTTTGCATCTTCATATCCATTTACATAGTCGATAATTTTTTCTTCTATCGGATCATAAAATAATCCATTTATTGTAAAGTCTCTTCTGGTTACATCTTCTTGCTCGCTTCCCCATATATTGTCAGATACGATGAGGGATTCATCTTCTACGTCTCCTTGACGGAATGTAGCGACTTCAATTAATTTTTTTCCGAAATATACATGAGCTAATCGAAATCGTCGCCCTATTAATATACACCTACTAAATAATCTCTTAACTTCTTCAGGGCGGGCGCTGGTAGATATATCAAAATCTTTTGGGGTATAATTTAATAGTAGATCTCTAACGCTGCCGCCCACTATATAAGCAATATATCCTGCGGTTTTTAACATTTCAACGACAAAAAAAGCATCACGATCTATCATTTCACGTTTTATTGAATGTTCTGTTTTTTTATAAATGTTTGGTTGCACACTTTAATAGTGACATAATGGCAATTATTTTTCCTTTGAAAAAATCACAATTCTATTTACGATTTCTGATTGTGGGGCAAAATAGACTAAAATTACTTTCAAAAACTTTAATTGCTGCGTTGCTTGTTGGCGGAACTTCTTTAGGTGCCGGCATGCTCGCTTTACCGATCGCAACTGCAGGGAGTTCGCTATTATCATCATATGTGATATATATAATATGTTGGTTGTTCAGCTTGTCGACTGGGTTGTTGTTTGTTGAAATAGGGCTATGGATGCCAAAAAATGCCAATATAGTCTCTATGGCTAATAACATTTTAGGATACAAAGGAAATGTAGCTGCATGGATTTTATATATATTTCTTTTTTATTGTTTGACGATCGCATATGTTTCTGAAGGGGGAAGGCTTATCTCCCAGTTATTAGATGAAGGGGGTTTTCTTTTATTTGGAAATATAATTTTTTCAATATTTTTTGGTTTATTTGTATACCTTGGGACAAAAGTTGTTGGTAAATTAAATGTAGTTCTTATGATTGGTCTTATAGTATTTTATATTATATTTATAATTATCGGCGTTAAGAATGTTAAATTTGATTTACTGTCAACAGGTGGAATTATTCCAGCCGTTTTGGGTCTCCCTGTAATATTCACATCTTTTAGCTATCAAGGTATCATTCCATCTCTTCTTACATACCTAAATAGGGATGCAAAAAAAATGAGGATTGCCATTATTTGCGGAACATCTATACCGTTTATAGCATATGTAATTTGGGATTTTATAATTAAAGGGATCGTTCCAGTCAATGGTCTTCACGGATTAATGGCTGCTAAACAGAGGGGAATCTCAGCGGTTGAGCCACTCTATTATTTTGTAAATAATAGATACATTTATATCGCAGCTAATTTTTTTGCTTTTTTTGCTTTAGCGACTTCTTTCATAGGTGTCACATTAGGATTATTAGATTTTTTGTTTGATTCATTGAAAGTTAAAAAAAGTAAAATTAATAAATTTGTATTATGTTGTGTAATATATATACCGCCAATTATTGTTAGCGTTGCCAACCCTGGCATATTTATAACAGCATTGAGTTTTGCTGGTGGATTTGGGTGTGTTTTGTTATTAGGTCTATTGCCTACTATAATGGTTTGGATTGGACGTTATAAAATTGGGTACTCATCTTTGCATCAACAACTTCCTGGAGGGAGGGTTGTTTTAGTTATTTTGTTAATTTTCATAGCATTAGAAATTATTGTAGAAATAATACAACAGGTCTATTGACAAATTTTGAAAGCGTATGCAAATATGAAAAGATTCCATTGAAATTTGGAGATTTCTATGAAAAATAGCGGTTTTATCCTGTTATTTTGTTTTTCTGGTACTTGTTTTGCTAATATTCCAGTTATAGAGGAGTATGATAAAGCTATGGAATTAGCTATATCATACGATCGTCCTGTAGCTTTACTCTTTACAGGATCTGATTGGTGTAAGTTGAGTAAAAAATTAAACGACGAAATACTATACGATCAAGGGTTTGTAGATGAGATAGGGAGTCAATTTATTTTTGTAAAAGTAGATTTTCCTGAGATTAACTGTAAATCTCAAGAATTACTAAAGCAAAATCAAGATTTAAAAACTTATTTTAAAGTTGATAGTTTTCCATTGATTGTTTTGATAGATAAATCAGGTATTGAAATAACAAGATTGTCATATACAGCTGAAAGTGGAGTTGAGTATGCAAATCGCTTAAAAGAGATATATTTAAATTATTACTCTTTAAAGATTGGTTATTTAAAAACAGATGGCTCCATAGATGATATGGAAAAATTATATCATCGAGCATCGGTTTTGCAATGTCCATACTATATTGAAAAAACACTTGAAGATGGTCTTAACATAAATGTAGGCGTCTATTTTCCATTGGAAAAATATGTTAGATTAGTAAATGACGGTAAGAAAGATAGCGATCAAGCTAAAGAACTTAAAGCTAAAATAATCGAAAGAGATCGAGACAATTTGAGTGGAGCGCATCTTCGCCTAGCTCTTTTAGATTTTCAAGCTAATAAACTTAGTTATGTTGATTCTGAAGAGGAGTGTCAAAAAGTGATAGAGCCACTTAATTTATATGTAAAATCATTTGGTGAAAATGATCACAATAATCTTTGGCGACTTCATTTAATAATATCAGAATATTTTATAAAATATGGAAAAACAAAAGAGGCTATCGATCATGTGGAGAAGTCTTTGATAGATGCTCCAGATAATGAGAAAAGAAACATAGAAAAGATGATAAGATCTATTAAATCTAATACTAAATAAGATAACTGATGAGTAGTTCTAAATTCTGTCCCATGCGTCAACTTTAAATAACGATTTTGGAATTTCATATAAAAATCTAGATGGATTAGTTGGAGCCTCTTTTCCATATGATAATCTTTTTTTTGCCATACTCATTGTCAAATATTTTTTTGCTCGTGTAATTGCTACATAAAATAGACGTCTCTCTTCTTCTATTGCAGCCTTTGTATCGACAGACTCGGTTAAGCATTTTTCGTGTGGTAAAAATTTATCCTCTATTGCAATTAGAAAGCACGCTTCAAATTCTAACCCTTTTGCGCTATGAAATGTGAGTAGGTTTACTCTATCTCCTTTATTCTCTCTATTTAAACTACGGTTTTGATCTAATGCGGCATCTGTAAGAAAATCGTGCAGTGTAGATGTAGGCTCGCATTTTTCTCCCATTGATATTAAAGATTGAATATTATCCCATTTATACATGGTGATTTTCTCACATTTAACTTCTTCCTTAATAATGCGTTTTAAGTCAAGTTTGTCTGCAAGCCATTTCATTCCATTAACTATAGTATCTTTCTCAAATTTTTTTTGAGCCTCTTCTATGATGTTTACAAGGTCGCCTATACCTTTTTGCCCTTGATTAGTTAATTGTATTTCATCTGAATTTTGCAGCAAACTCCAAAGTGACACATCTTTTCGTCTAGCATCTTTTGTAAGCTTTGATATTGTACTTATTGATATGCCGCGTTTTGGGTAATTTATTATACGGAGAAGTGCATTCTCATCAGATGGATTTACTATAGTTTTTAAATATGCTAAAAAATCTTTTACTTCGCTCCGTTCATAAAATTCCATCCCCTGTATAACTTTGTACGGTATTCCACGCATAAATTTACCGTTATCTCTCCATGTAGCTTTTAGCAGAGCCATTTCAAATGGTCTTGACAGATTGTTTGATCTATATAATATAGCAAAATCGCTCCATTTCAAATTTTTTTCGTTTTGCAGCTCTATAATGCGTTGAACGACTGCTTCAGCTTCGCATTGTTCATTTGGAGCATGAAATATGGTGACTAAATCGTCGCTATGTCTGTTAGTCCACAATTTTTTCCCCATTCTAGTTTCATTATTTTTTATTACAGCATTTGCAACATTTAGTATTGCCGTTGTGCTTCTATAATTTTGCTCTAATTTAACTAGAAGGGAGTGGTCGAATTGTAGGATATTTTGAACTGAAGCGCCGCGCCAACTGTAAATAGATTGGTCGTCATCTCCAACAACGAATATATTTCCGTGCTCACGTCCAAGGATGTCTGCAAGCTCAAATTGAGTGTGATTTGTGTCTTGGTACTCGTCTATCATAATATATTTAAATTTATCTTGAAATTTCTTTAAAACTTCATTGTTAGATTTAAATCGCTCAACAGTAAGAGAAAGCAAGCCATCAAAATCTACAGCATTAAAC
>JAHFTJ010000069.1 GCA_023269435.1 Chlamydiota bacterium | reverse complement strand
TGAACTGTGATGCCATGTTTTGACCTCCAATAATTGTAAAACATTTATCACAAGTTTACGAAATCTTATTTTTAAATGCTCCTAAAAAAGGGCCTTGTAGAGGTTAGCGGGAATCGCTGATCATATGGTGATATTGTGTATGGTGGCTACAACACCAAAAAACATCAATATGCAATCATCAACCCCATTTCTAAGGAGATTGCTAGTAAATCAGCTCAAGAAGATGAAAAAATTAATGGGCCTACAATATGTATCAACGAGCATATTAAGAGTGTAGATGAATATTTAAATAGAAAATTTACTGAAATTAATACATTACCATCTTACGCCAAAACTTTGAGATCTATCGACAAAAAAATTAAAGAAGTTGAAGAAAAATATTTAAATGATAAACTATTATTTGAAGAAGCATTTGAAAAAAAATGTAATAATTACACTATGTTTATGTCGGAAAATAATTCGTTTAAAGATCGTCTCTCGACTATGAAACACTACTGTAGTATCGCAAATAATGAACATGAGAAAAAAATAAATAAAATTATATCCCTGCTTGAAGACAAACGAATAATATACTCAAAAATTTTTCTATGCATGCAATATAGAAAGTTAGGTAAGAACGGTGGAATACATAAGGATAAAAAAATCATTTTTACCAACCATACAAATGAGCGCTCACAAGAAAGAGGAATTAGCAATGAAATGATTGAGGATACTGCGAAAAATCCTGATAGAGTAAATTATGATACTTTCAGCTGTACAAAGAATGGTACCATTGATTACACAAATATTGCTAGGGTAGTTCAAAAAACCTACCAATCCGATAACAAATTTAAAACAGTTAAAGTTATTTTTAATCCTGAAACATCGGCAATAATTACTGTAATAAAAAAAACAGTAAAGTAGTAGTATAAATTGGTGATTAATAGCGATTTTATGTCTATGACCGCAAAATCCAACTGAATTTTGCGGTCATAGCATTTATGTTTATATAGCTATTCTCATCAATTTATACGCTAATATGCAGTAAGTTTACCTATCACAGAGTCAACTATTTCACCATAAGGTGTAGGTTCATCATTATTGCCTATGCCTTTCTGAGCAAATTCTAAAACGCATAGATCTACTGTTTTATTTATTAGATTTTTTTTAATATTTAAAGAATAGATATTTTCTATTTTTTTTATATTTTTACAAAAGTTTTCCAAAATACCCGTATCTTTTAAAAAAAAATACTCATCTTTGGTCGCATTAATTGATATCATAGTAACAAACCTCTTATTAATCTTGGATTCAAGATAACCTACCATTGCTGAAGTAGTGCATTTATTTCTAAACGAAATCTTTATAACATATTGTTAATTAATAAGCAAATATATTGCAATTCCCCCTGCATATCCAAGAAAAGCCGGAAATGCAGCTTTTTTAAAGTATGTGATAAAGTCGACTTTTTCTATCCCCATTAAGGCAACGCCAGCAGCTGACCCGATACTGAGAATGCTCCCGCCAGTACCAGCTGTAAATGCTATTAATAGCCAAAAATGTGAATTCATCGGAAATACAGATATATCATACATTCCCATAGCAGCAGCCACTAGTGGGACGTTATCTATAATTGCAGATAGAATCCCTATAAAAGTTGCAATAATAACTGGACTAGAAAGCGTCTCTCCCAACCACACAGCAAGATATTTTAAAAATCCAACAGATTCCAAAGCGTCGATAGAGAGGAGGATGCCTAAAAAAAATAAAACACTCGATACGTCTACTTTTGTAAGTATGAAAGGAATACGTAAATGTTGTCTATCTTCATATTTATAATGGATTATATCAGTTACAAACCAAAGGAGAGCTAGAGCCGACAACATACCAATAAATGGCGGCACCCCAGTGAGCCATTTTATAATGGGGACAGAGACTAGAGCTAAAATACCTAAAACAAAGACGATTTTAGCTCCAGGTTCTTTTTGCTCATTAGTAAAATCTATTTTAAGCTCTGGGTATCTTCCTTTTGCACTAATCATGTAAATGCAAAGAGGGATGGCCATAGATATAATACTTGGTAAAAAAATAGCGCTCATTACTGCAGTTGTAGAGATATAATTATTTATCCAAAGCATTGTAGTAGTAACGTCTCCGATTGGCGTCCATGCGCCACCAGAATTAGCCGCTATCACAACCATGCAATTCAATGCCAACCTATCTTTTCTACATGGAATCAATTTACGTAAAATAGAGAGCATCAAAATAGTAGTAGTAAGGTTGTCTAAAATTGCAGATAAAAAAAATGTTATCAGACTAATAAGAATCAACAGCTTTTTTTTTGAGCGTGTATTAACCCATTTAAGCACAAGATTAAATCCTTTATGTGAATCTATTAATTCAACAAGCGTCATGGCACCTAACAAGAAGAAAATAATTTGAGAAATATCACTCAAATGACCACCTAACTCAAGTAAACTGCCAGTTGTATTACTTCCATTGTTAATAAAAAAAATCATCCAACAAATACCAGCCAATGCAATGCCTACAGCTGTTTTATTTACTTTAATATAAAATTCAAATATAATAGCTAAATATCCAAGAACGAATATAATAAGAATAATTGATGTTGAAATATCAAGTGTCATAAAATTACCTCATAAAATTAGGAATTAGTATAACACTTGTCAATATATATACACAAAAAAACTCAAAAATTGGCTTTTGACTTCGCTGGCATCCTCATCTTTTTAAGTCGTCTATCGAGTAGGAGGGGGTTTTAAAAGCCCCCGTCCTCTCACACCACCGTACGTACGGAACCGTATACGGCGGTTCAT
>JAHFTJ010000068.1 GCA_023269435.1 Chlamydiota bacterium | reverse complement strand
TTTCTTTTATACTATGTGGGAGGTGTATATGCTGATATGGATATGAGAGCTCATCGCCGACTCGATCCTTTACTCCAAAAGTATTATTCTAATATTTTAATTAACACTCATAGACAAGTGCCGTAGTATTAGCAGTAAGCGTTCTATACTGTATTAAGGCCGGTTCAAACGGAGTACTTCGCCTGCGCTCGCCTACGGGCGCGGTCCAAATATGAAACTACCTTTACTTAAATTTCTCTCTATCTCTACTTTGTGAATGCGCTTGACATCTAGTTATATATTAGATTTAGAATATTTAGCTAATTATTGTTTGTTTTTCATTGTTATTTTGTACAACCAAAACGTTTGTCTATAACACACTAGTTCAAGTTAAATTGATAAATAGTCGTAAGGGTTGGATAGTGATATAAATTAAAAGTGGTAAAGGTCAGTCTTTCAAAATAAGATTTTTCTACTTATAGGCGTCTGAAAGTATAGATAACTGGGTAAAAATGGTGAGGTAGTTTGTTATACTGTACGTAGATATCTTATGGTTAAAACTAAAAGTAAAGATTTGCTATGGTTTTCAAAAATCTAAAGGGCTGGAGCCCATACCATTTATTAATTGTTTCAAATGAAAGTTAATAAATTTCAAACCTAAAAGAGTTTTTAAATTAATCAATATTTTTAATCACAGATTGCCAATTCGCATTAGCTCAAAGTTCTGTTTTAAGAATCCAGGCAAATCTGTAATCTTACTGGATTCTATTTACCACCACCTCGTGACAAGAATCTAAATTCGGCAAGCTCTATAGAATTTACTGTTTTCAAATGTGAGATAAACGGAAGTTTGCACGCACTGGAAGTAAAGGGAGTTTATTAAAAATACAACAATTATGCTCGTAAACTATGAAAATAATAATTGAGAGCGGCTCCAGCGGCAATGTGCAAAGCTCGATTACTATACTTTGTTCCTGGGCGTTGTACTTTCTCTCACTAAGTGGCCAAATGTACATTTAGAATGCTCATTAAGTTATCCTGGGCATCTTTTGTGATCTGGTCTCTCTCTCTCTCTCTCTCTAAGTCATTGTTTGATCCTCCATTATTGCAATATCATTCATACCATTGTCCTAATTTTGCTAAGTATTTTACCATTATTCATTTCTATTTAGATACAACTATTTAGATAGAGACGCTTAGATAGATGTAACTCTTCAGTATGCGTTAGCTAACGCTAGTTTAATTTCCAGAAATAGGACGACAGACAAGAAATAGGTTAATGACCAGAAATGGTTTATTGGTTTTGGACTTTTGAAGTCTTTTCTTTATTAATATTATTATGACAGACAACTATCGAATTTGTTCTTTGTGAAACAATGAACGTACTAGTGGCCAATAGGCGGCAAGTGCATAGACTTGTGAGGGCTTAAACCCAGAAATTTAGAATCAATGTAAAATCTTTAATTTTGACCCTAATATTCTTCCCCTATTGCTCAACGGCTCAACCCCTTCCAGATTTCATAGTCACAGACCGTCTATCGACCATTTTTGAAAAAAAATCGATATGAAAACATTTGTGATAACAAAATAATGTACATGTACCTAATTATTAATATTAGGATTAATCGTGTCATCTGCGTATGTTCTTATATTCAAATGAGTATGATATTCATTAATTATAGATATGATTGCATTGTCGGACGAGAACCAGATTTGGCTGGACATTTGTTGTTCAACGTGGATTACATTGCCGCAAATTATTTTATGGCTTCACGGCCTCGACATCCTTTCTATAAATATGTATTCCAGAAGTTTCTGAATAGAAATGTTGGAGGACATGTATTGCATGCTACAGGGCCGTTCTTTTTAACAAGCTCCCTAGATGAATATGCAAAGATAAATAACTGCTCAAGGCCAAATCTCACAGTTCTTTATGATGATCTGGCTTCATATAACTATTGCGGATGCGCGTTTCTTCCTTGGAGGTAAGCGTAAGAACAATTGATAAATAACTCTACAATTGATATCTTTTACCAGAAAGTTTTCAAGTGTTATTCTTATTCGATTTTGTTTAATAAAATATACATGTATACAGCTGTAATATTTCGTTTTTAAACTACTCAACCTCCACTTTTTAAGATCATAGATGGCGCGGATTGGAACGAGAGCAGGCGTGTACCGTCCATATGGGCCGGGGGCACGTGCCCCCAAGCCCTAGGTGGGAGAGCACTGTGGGGGGCAAGGCCATTTGAATGTTTGGCTGTTTGCTAATGCTTTTACACTTTATATTTATTTTACTAATGGAAATAGATCAGTAAAAGCAGATTTGTGTAAAACAGGCAAAACAATTAAAAGAATTTATTAGATTTTCTAGAAATTTCTCAAAATTTTCTGAAGTTTGATAGAATAATACTCAAATTAAACAAATCTTCATCAAAAGCTATAAACATTCTTCAACTTTCTGAAGAATTTCTATAACATAACAATATTCTTTGACAAAATTAATTATGTTTTTTCAAAAGTTTCTCAAATTTTCTCAGGATTTTCTTAAAAATTATAAATATATTTAAAAAGTTTTTGAAACGTCTTTTAATTTTTTAAAGTTTGTCTAAAATGTGTTTTGATTTTAAGTGAAAATTATAAAAAATTTAAAAACTTTAATTGTTTTGCGTTTTTCCATAATATAATTTTTTAAAAATTTAAATCTTTCATAAATTTTTAAATATTTTAAAATTAAATTTGAATTAAATTCAGTTTAAAATTTGAATAATATTTTATAAAATAGAAAAATAGCCATACTTTCCTCAATTTGATAGGGCAAGGGCAGTCTATGCTGGTGCCCCGAACCATCTGACTTATTACGGTACACCCCTGCAGGAGAGTGATTTGTTCGCCATTATTAAGGCCCTGTCACACTATGCAACATTTTCATGCAACATGTTTATACAACATGTTTTGTGCAACAAGAAAAATGTGTCATGCAACAAAAAATATTTCATGAAAATGTTTCATGCAACAAC
>JAHFTJ010000039.1 GCA_023269435.1 Chlamydiota bacterium | reverse complement strand
TAAAATTTTAATTTATATATAAATGCTCAGATATGACACGCTAAATGTATCGAGATACTCATTTTTGAGTATGAATTCAACTCCTATAGATATTGATGAATTTCAGCGGGAATCGCTGATTTTTTCTATATTTTTTTCAAAAACACTAAATATCTTTATGTATAATTCATTTTCCTTTCGATCTTTAAAATTTGTTGTTTTAATTTGTATACTATTATTAGTAGCTATATTATTAGCAATCATAACATAATTATAACATAATTAAAAATTATTGCAAATAGCTAATTCAAGTAAAAAATAAATTAGGTCAGGTGTAAAAATCTTTTATTACTAATTGTACGCAAAAAGATTCATGTAGAAAATATAGCGCATTCTTCTATAGAGCAAATATAGAATATTGATCGACAACAAGCTTCGAAAGAACCCAAAGCATGTATACTTCACGTGGACTAAAGTCCTCTGGCTTTGATTGATATCTTTCAATCAACTTGATTATTGCATCTGAAAAAGATTTTTTAGAACATAAGATCATGTTTTCCATAAATTTTTGAGCTTTTTCTTTTGAGGTTGTCTCAACTAATTTGCTAAACAATTGTTTTATGGTTAAATCCTCTGATAATTCTCTTAAAGTAGTTGGAAGCATATGTTGATTGTATTCGAAAAACCAAGGATTTATTTGTTTAAAATCTGAAATAGTCAACGAACCGAACCACTCTAGAGCAGGCAATAAAGCATCTATATAATTATCTACCCCTCTATCACAATTATATTCTCTCCACATTCTTCGTTGAATTTCTGTCGAGTTTGCGATGATTTTTGCGCTGACAGGAGATGTGCAATCTTCTAACGCACCATCACTACACTTAACAAGGTAATTATCATATAAATTGTGCAAGTTTTTCATGTCATTTATATTTCCAAATAGAAGATCATAGTAGATTGAAGATTGAGATTTATGAAATTCTCCTTGTGAAACATTAAGAATCGGAATTTCCCCTAAAATTTGTATCATCGTTGCAATAGCGATTGGTGATAAATCTCTTTTTTTTATAGCGCTCAATCCAAGAGGTAAAAAAAATGAATTGCGGTGCGAGACAAATGTGTCACGAAAATCATGAAAAATTTTATGCGCAGGATCGTCTTCGGACATGTTGCTGTTATTAACTTTTTCAAGACAGAAGATGACTTCTCCAAGAGTTTTTGTGTCAAGCGATCTAGGTGAGATTAATTTCAATGCACTATCGAGAATGACTTTATTCTCTTGAGCTTTTGGATGCTCAGCTAACTCGCTGAAAGTCTGTTGTATCTTCTCAATCGGGATTTTATGTAAAAAACTACTAGCTTTGTTGTACGCCTCAGAACTAACAGAACTCATATCAATATTGGCAAAATAATATTTTTGAAACTTATCATAATCCCAAAAAGTTTCAACGCCAAATGTACGATCTTCATCAAGCGCTGCTAAGTATTTCTCTTTTAGGTGGAGTTCAAAAAATTGATAAATAATTTGAGGATTGCTAAATGCCCCTTGTTTTTCATACCAACTTTGCCCACTCTTCAATACAGACATTTGTCTAAGAGAAGTTAATGCGCATTTAGTGCAATTGGAATTGGTTGGAAGCTGCACCGATTCATCAATAAGAAAAACAATAGAGGAGTTAGTTAATTCTTTTAATTTTCTCACAATTTCCATAGCCTCTCTCCCTGAAAAAGACGGTGCAGCCAAATTATCCAAACTTGCTGTGTTATTTGGATGGAGAAACATACGCAAAAATATCCGTTGAGAGAGATCTAAGTCTTTTGCCTTTGGATCTTTTATCTCAATTACAGAATGACTATATAGATTTGGATTTCGTTGAATACGGATTTCCAAAGTATCATTAGAATTTTCTTGCTCTATCAAAAAAAGATCATTAATATTTGATATGTTGAAAAATGTCTTACGTGAAACAGAAAAAAAATCGTCAGAGTAGATCGATTGCAAGTTGTCTTTAGCTGAAAACGAGGCATTCTCTGTGCTAATAAATTTTGATTTTAACGGATGCAGATTGTGAGAAAAAACATAACCAATTAAACATATTGCAACTACAAGTCTAGAGATTAGCATGTATCATCCTATCTAAAAAATTTCCTCAAAGTATTTTTTACTCTACATCAGACAAATTTTGTTCAATAGAACATATTTTGGTAAAAATATACCACAACACTTGAAACTTTTCAATGTTTTTCAAACACCTGAAACCGACATTCTATGCGATTATACTTCTCAAATAACAATTTGACAATTAAATATAATTATATTATAATTATAGATTGAGGAAATGTATATGATTAAGCCTGTTCATAACATCAATGTGATAGAGCAACGTATTAATGAGTTGCCATTGTGGAAAAAAACAGCATTTAAAGTTGCTGCATTAGCCCCATTGCTCTTTATTTCTGCAGCTATGTGGACAGTTGGATTTGCGCATGGAGGAATGATTGGCGCTGGATTTGGAGATGGGATTGGAACTTTAATCGGAAGCGCTGTCTCGATAATTATTCAAGCAATTATAATAAAATGTTTATTTACTAATGTAGCGTCTAAAGATCTAAAGGATTATGTTAAATTTGAATTAAAAAAGAGCGTGACAAACTCATTAGCAGCAATTCCAGCTGGCTTTATGTTCAATGTGGCTATTTTTAAACATGCCTCATCATTATTAAGGGCATTTGGAATAGGAGCGATAGTTGCCGGAACCACGTTCTCTTCTTTGACAATTTTAAGTGGGATCAATAGTGTAATAGAGATGATTCGTAAACACACAAATGAAGAGGAAATCGAAAAGATAAAAAAGAAATTTAAAATTGATTTAATAAACAACATTTGGTCTTGCTTGTTTACAGTTATCTTTATGGAGGCCGGATTTTGCGCAACAGATTTTAAAATCTTCGGGGATGGCGGACTAATTGTAAGTAGTCCACTAAGAACTGGTCTAAGTAATTTATTAGGAGGACTTATTGATGGAGTAATTAATATAATCAAACAACCAACAAGCAAAATTTTTACAGCTAATTTTATTCAAGTATCTACATCGTATATAGAAAATTGCTGTAATGAAGATAATAACAATGATCTTTTCCCTGAAATGTCATTAACACGTTACTGGGGCTAATTAAATAAAGCCAACATTCCACGCAAAATGTAAGGCAATCAAAATAACACTAATTGCAGTAGAAAAAAAATAGACAATAATAAACAAAGTGGAGTGATTTCTTTAAATTTTCCAAAAATAAGTTTTATAATTGTAAACGATATAAAACCATAAGCGAAACCTAAAAAAATACTAAATGTTAATGGCATTGTAAAAATAACTATTAATGTTGGAATTACATCTGTAACATCTTTCCAATTAATGTAACGCAACTCTTTATTCATCATTATTCCTAAAATTATTAGGATTGGAGAGCTAGCAAAAGTAGGAATTGAAGAAATTAATGGATAGAAGAATAGACAAAGTAAAAAACATAAACCGACAACTACAGATGTCAAACCAGTCTTTCCGCCGACTTTAATGCCTAATGCAGACTCTAGATGTATTGCCAATGAACCAGTTCCGATCAGTGAACCGACAAAACTACCAAAAGCATCTGAATAAAGGGTTAGATGCTCACGTTTGCCTGTTATTTGTCTATGCAAAAATTTCTTTAACGTTATGATAGCTGCGCTGGAATCAAAAAGTGTTACGAAAAATATAGAAAAAGTAAAACGCCAAAAGACCCACTGATTAAATCTTGAGAAATCTAATTTTAAAAAAGAAGGATCTAGACTCGGCGGCAATGCAATAATTCCTTGATAATTGGCTTTTCCAACTATAAGAGAAATTACCCATATAGATACTATTCCAATTATGAAAGAACCTTTTATAGAAAAAAAATCTAATACTCCAATTATAATTAATCCTAAAATAGCCAGAGCAACTTCTAATGTTAATAAATCTCCTACTACGATAAATCCTTTTATACTTGGTTTAATAATTCCAATTTCACGTAATGCAACAAATATTAAAAAAAGACCGACACCGCTAACAATCGCTTTTATAAGCATCTTAGGGATCGCATTTAAAATTTTAATTCTTAAGTGAAAATAATTTAATACAAGCAATGCAATCGATGTAATCATCACTCCTGCCAAAGCCTCTTGCCACATTCCGCCATATGTAAGTATTATTGAATAGGTTATATACACACTTACCCCCATTCCTGGCCCTGCAGCAAATGGAAGGTTACCAAGAACACCAATCCCAATTGATGCTATTGTTGTAACAATTATAGTGGCAACTAAAACAGCGCCAAAATTCATTCCACCAATAGACAAAATAGTTGGATTTACAACCAATATATATGCCATAGAAGAAAACGTAGTTAATCCAGCTAAAATTTCCAATCGTATCGTTGAAGAGTGTTCTTTTACTTTAAATAATCGTTCTATAAATTTAATCATTAACTCACCTTACTCAAAGATACCCATACATAGGATAGCTGCAATGAATTAACTTACAGCTTTTTTATTTGAAAACAAAACTAAAACGCATAATGCGATTGCAATGTATGACATAATACAATTTATTTCATTAAATGCTATAGCAGATGCTTGTTGTTCTACAATTTGATCAAGGAGACTAATCGCATTATCAGTTTTAAATCCTAATGTTTTAATATTATTCATAAATTCTACGCTTTGTTCGTTAAAATTATTAATATTACCAATAATATTAGAATGTTGTTGGATTATTCGTCTATTAAACAATGTAACATAAACAGATGTCCCTATACCTCCAGAAATAACTCTTATAAAATGAAATATACCGAGTCCTGATGATAATGATTTGTTTGGCAAAACATTTATCGGCATATTTATAAGAGGAATAATAATAAAAGACATTCCAATTCCAAGTATAAACCTGGACATTCCTATACTATACATATTTACTTGAGTATTAAAATAAGTTGCATAAATAGAAGAAAGCGAAATAAATATCAAACCTATTATCATTGGCAACATAAATCCTATTCTTTTTACAATTTTTCCGACAAAAATTCCAAATAAAATTGAAAAAATACCAATTGGTGCCACTGCCATACCAGCAGAAAAAGCATTATAACCTAAATATTCTTGTAACCAAAGTGGGACAATAACAACGCCACCTATATATAATGAATATAGAAAAAAAATTAAAATTGTTGCGATTGCAAAATTTTTTATTTTTAATAGACGCAATTCAAATAAAGGCTTATTACAAATCAACGACCAAGTTATTAAATAACAAAAACTAAACACCATCAATATAAAACAAATAATTATTTTGTTAGAACCAAACCAATCCCATTGCTCACCTTTATCAAAAAATAATTGCAATGAAGTCATTCCAATTAAAAGCAAAATAAAGCTAATCCAATCAAACTTTATTCTGCAATCGTTTTTATTTAAATGTTTCAATGTAATAAAGATAACAATAGCACAAATTAATCCTATTGGTATGTTTATATAAAAAATCCATCTCCAATCTAAATAAACACAAAAATATCCACCAACAATCGGCCCCAAAACTGGCGCCACCATTATAATCATAGAATATATCGCCATGACAGATATTATCATTTTTTTACTATACATATTCGCTAGTAAGGTTTGCGAAATAGGTATAAGCGGCCCTGCTGATGCCCCTTGCAAGAATCTAAACACAACAAGTTCAAAAATTGACGTTGAGGTAGAGCACGCCCACGATAAAAACGTAAATAAAATCGCAGCGATAAATAACGTTCTAATTAATCCAAATCGTTTTGATAACCAACCTGTCATTGGTATGAAAATACCATTTCCAGCAGAAAAAAATGTAATCGCATAAGTCCCTTCATCAAGAGATGAAGCAAGACCGCCAGATATATATGGAATAGCAACATTTACAATCGTATAATCAAGAACAAATATAAATGCTATAAAATAAATAGCTATTGTAGCAATGATTCTAGATGCACCAACAATAATTGGTAATTCATTTTCTACGGAGAGCTGGATACTCATTTATTGCCTTTTTCCTTAATGTAAATAAAGATATAAAAAAAACTATCACAACAATGCACGCCATTAAATAATTAATTTCATTAAAAGCAATAGTAGAGGCTTGCTGATTTATAAATCTATTTGCTATTTCTAAACTATTATCATTTATAATTAAATTTTTAATTTTATTAATGTACTCAACACTATTAATATTAAAATCATTAAAATTACTTATAATATTAACGTGTTGATGGCTAATTCTCCTATTAAAAAGCGTAACATAAACAGATGCTCCTATTGCTCCAGCCATCGCTCTGATAAAATGAAAGATTCCCAAACCATCTGATAATAAATGTTCTGGAAGTGCAGACACTGGCATTGTCAACAATGGCATTATTATTATGGCTATTCCAACGCCAAATATAAATTTTGATGCAATTATATGATAAAGATCTACACAACTTGTGAAATATCTTGAATATAAGCATGAGATAAATATAAAAAAAAGACCAGCCGCTATTGGTATAAAAAATCCAATTTTTTTTATAAAGTGTCCAAATAAAGGGGTGACAAGTGAAAATATCCCTAATGGTGCAATAACAACTCCAGCCCAAAACGCATTGTAGTGTAAATAATCTTGAAGCCACATAGGGACTATTATTATAGATCCAATGTAAAGTGAATAAATTAAAACAGTTAATATTATTGACAAAGTAAATTGTTTTATTTTAAACAAATGCAATTGCAACAATGGCTTTTTAATTAAAAAAGACCATATTATTAAATAACAATAACACAAAAAAAATATTAATAAACAAATTCGTTCTCTGTTAGAGCTAAGCCAATTCCACTGTTCGCCTTTATCAAAAAATAATTGCAACGACACCGTTCCTATTAAAAGTAAAATTATACTTACAAAATCACATTTCTCTTTAGTGTTTGATTTATTAATATATTTTAACGAAATCCACACTGCAATAGCGCATAATATTCCAATTGGAATATTTAAATAAAACGACCATTTCCAACTATATTCTGTGCAAAAATATCCTCCAACAACAGGCCCTAATGCTGGCGATACCATAACTATAGTAGAGTATACAGACATAGCAATCACACGATTGTGATGATCATCTTTGTATATGTAAGCAAAAAGAGATTGTGCTAACGGCACAATGCATCCAACAGATACGCCTTGAAAAAATCTAAATATAACCAATTGCAATATAGTTATCGATGTAACGCATAGAAAAGAAAAAATAGAAAAAAACAAAAACGATAGGGAGAGTATTTTAATTGTTCCGAATCTTTTTGATAACCATCCAGCAGCAATCATCATAATACCACTTCCAATAGCAAAAAATGTTATAGTATAAGTTCCTTCGTCAATAGAAGAGCCCAAATCGCCAACTATATAAGGAATAGCAGCGCTCACAACTGTGTAGTCTAAAATAAAAAGCAACGATATTAAACAAATTGCAATAACTGAAATAAAACGATTTATTTTACTTACATATTCATCATGAAATAAAACTACATCGGGCATAGAGAGCCATTAATTTCATTGGAAATATCAAACGTAATATTTTGCATAAAAATTTCCTCAATTATACCGTTTGCTGCACTTCTCTGAGAATCAAAAATATTTGTAGTATATAATGCTTTATCGCTATTTATATCTGGAACAATTTTACCAGACATATCATCAACTTTTACATTAACATCCATAGATAAGCCTAACCTTAAAGGGTATTTCGTCAATTGATTTTGATTAATATTTACCCTTACAGGTATACGTTGAACTATTTTTATCCAATTACCTGTTGCATTCTGCGGTGGTAATGGTGAAAACACAGCTCCGCTTCCACCGCCAATACCAATAACTTCACCGCTATAAATTACTCCACCGCCATAAATATCTGAGCTCATTTTTACAATTTGTCCTATCCGTATTTTTGACAATTGAGTCTCTTTAAAATTAGCATCTACCCACATCTGATTTAGTGGAACTATAGCCATAAGTGGCGTGTTTTGATCTATATATTCGCCTACTTGAGCTCGTCGTTGGGCTACCATTCCTGTGACTGGAGCTTTTATGGTACATCTTTGCAGATTTACCCACGCTTGTATTAATTCTTCTTTTGCAATATTAGTTAATGGATGTGTTGTTATTGTTGTATTTTGCACCTGCGAAAGAGCTCGCATAAATTCATGTTTAATTACATCAAGCGCTGCTTTAGAAGAGAGATAATTAGCTTCTGAATGAAAAAACTCTTCATCAGAAACAGCGCCTGTATCGACTATTGATTTTCTATCTATATAATCGATCTCCATTTTTAAGACTTCGAAATGTTGAGCTTTATACTTATCCTTTAACAACAAAACATTTTCAAACATTCCAGTTACATTTCTCACAACCGCACCAAGGTTGGATTTGCTTCTATCAAATTCTATCTCTCTATCCGTTTTGTCTAACTCTATTATAGTTTGACCTTTTTCAATCATTTGAGTATTGTCTATATTTACAGAAACTATAACACCTTGTATTTGTGATGTTATTGTTACTTGATTACCGCTAACATAAGCATCTTCAGTGTTTACATAAAATCTTGAATAAAAAAACCACCAACAAAACACAAGACTACCAATAATTACTATTGCAACACTAATATAAATTAGTGGCTTTTTATTACTTTTGCTCTCTTTTACGGTCTCTTCATTCACAATAACTTCCTCCCATGGATTTTATTAAATTAACAATCGATTTGGTGCGTTCATTTTCTAAATCTATTTTCTTCAATTTAGAGACTATAAAATTTTCATCTGAAATAAGAAGGGAAGTCATCGAATCTATCCCATATTTATAACGACTATATACTAAATTGTAAGTCTTACATTTAAAGTCTACGTTCTCTTTTTGAAATGTAACTTGCTCGTTTAAAGACTTTAACACTGAAATACATTGAACAACTTCATTAGAAGCTGTAATAAGCAAACTATTATAATCATAAACCGCAGATTCATACGCTGCAACTTTAGATTTTAAATTAGCATTTAACTTCCCACCAGTAAAAATTGGCAAACTAATCGACGGCAACAAACTTCCAGTTAATCCTTTTATGGTAAATAATTTATTTAAATCTAAAGATGCAAGTCCGCCAAGAGCCATTAGATTAACGTTTGGATAAAAATTAGCTATAGCAACTCCCACCTCTTTGGATGCGTTCTGCACTCTCCAAATTTGCGCTATCAAATCTGGCCTCCTCACCAACAACTCTAATCCTAAATCTTTTGGCATCGGTATCTTTACTAAATCAAATTTATTTACAAGCAACATTGGCATATCTTCTGACGGATTGCTTCCAATGAGAGCACATAACATGCTCATATCGATTTCCATATGATTCTTTATTATCGATAATAGTTGTTGAAGCGCTACAATTTCACTTTTAATTTGATTAACTTGTAAAGCGCCATCTATTCGATTTGTGTTTCGCAAATAAATTAACGATAATTGCTCAGATCGATTATTTAATATACTTTGCATTAACTCCATTTTTGCCATGGAAGACTGGAGATCAAAATATTTATTAACAACAGCTGTACTTAAAATTAATTTAGCCTGAAATTCTAATGCCTTTTGCATTTTAGCTATACTTACAGCAGCCTCAAATATTTTTCTGTTTTTCCCCCAAAAATCAAATTCATAATCGAATTTAAGAGACAAACCGTAATATTGAAAATATGGATTTAATTGAGGAAGTATCAATCCATGTCCGTTCTCATTCAAATGAGACTGCAAAGTTACAAATGATCCACTAACGATTGGAAAAAATTTAGATCTAACGAATTCAGAATCTTGATTTGCTTGCTCAACTTTTGCTTTAGCGCTTAAAATAGATGGATTGTCTTTAAGTGCAATCTCAACTAACAGACTAAGCTGTTCATCATCAAATATTTCCCACCATTTATTTTTCAGCCACTCACCTTCAATAAATAAATGTTTTACATTTTCATCCTCTGTCTTTGCGCTAAGATCGAATTCATTGTGAATTGCAACTGTTTGAGTACATTTATTACAATTTGTGCAAGAAACACAAGAAATAAAACATATTAAAAAATATTTAGAATAATACATATATTCCATGTAAATCAAAATTATTTTACACGCAATGCATTTTGTGAAATCATTTAATAAGTCGACAAAAATCTATAAAGATTTATATTATATTAACAAAAAAATGATAGAAATTATGTTTGATAAAAATGCAATGCCTAGCATTGATTTACTAGAGTTATTAGAAATAATAGGAATGCCTGAATTAAACTCTAAAAATATTACAATAGATAAAATCAACGAGTGGGCTCAGGAAAATATTTTACGACAAGGTGAACGATGGGACGAACAGACAACCAAATTCGAAATGTTTAGAGAAAAAATTATAAATCCACTTACAAATTTAGGTTTTATAAATGAAATAAATCCATCTTCTCAAATGTATGAAGGCGCCATTCTACTTGGAGCTACCACATGCAAAATGAAGGTGCGATTGCAATATCTAATAAATCAATACAACAATGGGATTAGATTTAACTCTATACACTTTCTTGTGAGCGAGCGTTTATTAGAAAATCAAGAGGTCGAAGAATATAAAAATGAGATAAAGAAACCAAAAACAGAATATGAAGCTATGTCCAAAATTTGGGAAAATATCGATGCTCCAGAATCTATGCGCAAAAATGTTAAGATTTATTTCGTGAACACGCCAATGCAAGGATTGAAACGCCCCACTACAGACGACACTGTAGTGGAGTGGCTAAAATTAAAACCAAATGATGGGAAATATTTAGTTATATCTAACGCCCCTTATATACAACGTCAAAATTTAGTTATGAAAACTAATGTACGACAAGATGATAAATATGAATTTGAAACAGTTGGAAGTAAAATCAATAATCAAGAAACAATAGCTATTATACTCGACGAGGTTGCGCGTACTATTTTTCGAACCAAGAGATTGTTGGAACCTCTTAATGGCGATTTCGATTAAATGTTCAATTAATCGAGTATAAGAGATTCCTGAAATTTGC
>JAHFTJ010000038.1 GCA_023269435.1 Chlamydiota bacterium | reverse complement strand
CTTCGCTGGCATCCTCATCTTTTAAGTCGTCTGCATCGCTCAACTTATTCAAGTTGAGCTGCTTCGACGTCGCTACGCTACTTCAAATATGTGGTGCCGGCTTTGTCAAATTCCCAACTTTTGAATTCATTTGTGTATAACTTTAGAACGCTTACAATACAGAGAATTTGCTTTGGTTGGAAAAATGAGAATTTTTTATTGCTTAATCAATTTAAATTAATTATAATTATCACCTATGGTAAATGAAACTATATCGGCGATTTGCACCCCACCCGGCGATGGTGGGATTGCAGTAATTCGTATATCTGGTGATGATTCAATTAAAATAGGCAATCGAATTTTTTCTGGAGATGTCTCTTCATACGCTTCGCATACGGCACATTTTGGACAAATCATATCTTCTAATGGGGAGCTTATCGATGAAGTTGTTTTGCTTGTAATGCACAAAGGGAGATCTTACACTGGCGAAGAGACTATTGAAATTATGTGTCATGGTGGCCGCATGATTACACAAAAAATATTTGCAAGGACATTGGAAGAGGGGGCCAAAACAGCTGGGCCCGGCGAATTCACTCAAAGAGCTTTTCTCAACGGAAAATTGGATTTAACGCAAGCAGAAGCAATTTGTCAATTAATTTCAGCAAAAAATGAACGTGCCTTACAGGAAGCAACTAAGCAACTCAAGGGCGAATTATCAATTTATATCAAAGATTTTCAACAACAACTTACTGATATCGCTGCCATTATTGAAGCTCAATTAGATTATCCTGAAGAGGGGCTAGAATTTACTTCAACAGAAGAAGTAGTAGAAATGTTAGAAACCACTAGAAATAAAATGCAAAAACTTGCAAATACGTTTCGTGATGGTAAAATTATCTCAAATAATATTTCACTTTGTCTAATTGGCGCTCCAAATGTTGGAAAATCATCAGTTATGAATGCTCTACTAGGTAAAGAGAGGTCTATAGTAACAAATATTGCCGGCACAACTCGCGATGTTGTATCAGAAGATTTACAAATAGGAGAGTTTTCTTTCTCAATTTTCGACACTGCAGGAATTAGAGAAACAAATGAACTAATAGAAAAAGAAGGGGTAAAACGATCTAGAGAGACAGCAAATGAAGCCAATCTAATTTTAATCATCCTTGATATAACAAGACCAATCACAAATGATGAAAAAATTCTTATAAAAGAATACCCTAGCGCTATTATTGTTTTTAACAAAAGTGATTTAACTAAGATTGAACATGAAATTGATGGAATTAAAATTTCCACAAAAAATAGAGATGGGATAGAGGAATTAAAAAAATCTATATTAGATAAAATTTATTTTAATCACTCTCCAAATGACTCTATACTAATTACAAAAGAGAGACACTTCTCTGCTCTAAAAAATGCCATTCATTACGTAAATACAGCAATAACAGCATTCGAAAAAAAAGAGTTCCCAGAATTAATAGTCATAGAGATTAAAGAATCACTTAAAGAACTTTCGCAAATAATAGGGACAGATATAACAGAAGATATTTTAGGGGCCATTTTTTCCAAATTTTGCGTAGGAAAATAATCGCACTTACCAACTTACACAACTGCAAAATCTTAACTATAACAACCAGCCAACAATTTTTCCAATAAGGTCACATCTGTGATCACTTAGCGTTTTCATTTTTTGTGCACTACAATTAAAATTACCCTCTATTTTTTGTTCTACAGTTTTTTGTTCTACAGTTTTTTGTTCTACAATTTTTTGTTCTACAATTTTTTGAGTTTCATCAACAAATTCAACTTTTTTTACTGTATGTTGTTCATTTTGATTTTGCAATCCTAAAACTAGTGGCTGAAGCTGAGAATTGATAGCTGGTAACTGATTATAGTTATCATTTGGTCTAATATAAATTTTACCAAGAATTTTTATTTGATTTCTTTTTCCCATATCCCCATATACGGTTGAGAAAAATTTTGGCTTTTCCAAAATAGCATTATCATTATCATTAATTAAAGGCCATACCACGCTTGTTATTTTAACTTGTGGCAAGCCTTCATTTGTAGATAATTTATTATAAGAAAAAAGCGGCTTTGTTATATTATATTGAGTTATTAAATCAAAATTAGTATTTTCATCAATTTTAAAACAGTTACTATTCGTTGTTATTATATTCATAATTTCCTCCATTGTAATAATAACTTAATTATACCAAACGTCATAATTAATTGCAAAATAATTAAGTTTTATGTTATAATTAAATATAACTAAACTAACGGGGAGTTATTATGAATGGAATTACTGATTTATGTGTTAGCAAACTAAAAGATGTTTATACAGTAGATTTTTCAGCAACCCTTGAAAATAAATTTACTAACACAACCGGGGCATGTGGGTTGTTAGAAAAAGACATTTTACGATTTAACATATGTAATAAACATGACAATGCAAGGGTAACCGATATTGATAAATTGTGTGCATGTGTTTTCGGCTCATTTACTGGAGATGAATATGGACTTGCATTTATTGAAAATCTTTCTCAATCTGGAATGACAAAACAAACGATCCCAATAAGAGAAATATTTAATGATATTATATTTTCCGGGATTGGATCTCATGACGTTGAAACCGGAAATGATAATTTTGATATTTTATTTTGTTTAAAAACCAAAAAAATAAACTATTTTAATAAATTTAGATTTATAAACAATTGTGGCGAAGAAATAATGACTGGCAACTTGTTTGGGGTTTACAATTCAAATGAAAATACTCATGAAGTTACTTATCGCCTAACCATTTCAGATAAAAATAATGCTAAATTTGTAATAGCAAAACTAAAAGAGTGTAGCAAGGATTAAAACGACAATTTCTAAAAAATCTATTATTATTCAAAAGATTTTAAATGATCTCTTCCCAAATCCACAAATTTCGCTTACACATAAAGATCCCTATACGCTTCTTATTGCCGTAATTCTATCAGCTAAAAACACCGATAAAAGAGTGAATCAAATTACTCCGATATTATTTGCGAAGGCATCATCTCCTAAAGAGATGACACAACTAAATTTAAATGAGATAGAAGAGACAATTCGTTCATGTGGATTATTTAAAACAAAAGCAAAAGCTATCAAAAACATTAGTGAGATGCTGATGCAAAAATATCATGGTCAAGTGCCAAAAACTATTAAACAATTAGAACAACTACCTGGAGTTGGCCGCAAAACAGCAGCGGTAGTAATGTCGCAGGCGTTTAACAAGCCGGCCTTCCCAGTAGATACACACATAAAACGTTGTGCTGTCAGATGGGGTTTGTCAAAAACAAATAATTTAATCAAAATAGAAAAAAATTTAAAAAAAATATTTCCACGTCTATTTTGGAATAAAATGCATCTACAAATAATTTACTACGCCAGGCAATTTTGCAAAGCTCGCGGACATAAAATAGAGAAATGTCCAATTTGCCTTGCTCTTACTCACCTTACGCAAAAGCAGAAAATGGATGTATGGATCTTTTGAATCACAATATTATTCAAAAAGTCTCGTAATATTGGTTTAATATTACTACGATTTTTAAATAAATTGTTTTTTCAAAATCTCTCATACCTCCTATTTCCTCATTTTGCGTAACATGAGTTATTGAAAAATAAAACTATACACAAATGAATTCAAAAGCCAACTTTTGAATTCATTTGTGTATAATTGCACTCACAAACAATTTCTGCTTCTACAAGGAGATGTAACGTCTCTTTTGGATCTTTATTTTCATATATTATTCCATACATCGCATTTGTTATTGGAAGATCTATTTTGAGTTCTTTGCCCAAGTTGTATGTCGATAGCACTGTATACTCTCCCTCTACAACCATCCCTATTTGTTCTTTGGCCTCCTCCCTTGTCATCCCCTTGCCGATTAATTTACCAAATGTAAAATTACGACTTGACCCAGACATGCCAGTAGCTATCAAATCACCAAGCCCAGATAATCCAAAGATAGTCTCTTTGTTAGCCCCTTTTGCCTCTGCTATTTTACTAAGCTCATCGAGCCCACGTGTAATCAAAATAGCTTTTGTATTAAGACCATAACCAAAACCATCCGATAGTCCAGTAGCGATTGCAATAATATTTTTAATAGAGCCGCCAAGTGCCACGCCAATTATGTCAGAATTAAAAGTGATGCGAAATCTAGGTGAGCAAAAAAGTTGTTTAATAATCGACATTATTTCTTTCGACGTGCTTGAAGCAACAGCCGCAGTATGTATTTGCATCATAACTTCACTAGCAAGCGTTGGTCCGCCCATATAACCAATTAAGTCTTCATTCCCCAACTCTTCAAAGGCAACTTGTGGCAATAAAAGCCCACTCTCCTGTTCTACCCCTTTAGAGGTAACTATAAATGGTTTATTTGTTAAACCAAGTTTTTTAAGTTGCTTACATACGCATCTTAAACCACTGGCGGTTACGCTTTCAACAATAACATCTTTATCCAATAAATCAGTTAAATCTGCAGTATATTTAATAGATCGGTTAACTTGAAAATCAGGAAATTTTGGATGTCCATTGCCACTCTCAAGACTTTTAATGACATTTTCCTGAATTGAATGTAAAAGAACCTCGTGATTGTTTTTAGCAATCAAATTAGCTAATGTAATCCCCCACGCTCCACTTCCAATAAAACCAACTCTCATAATTTTCCTTTTAACTCACCTTCCGTAGGATACAACATTTTTTCAACTTTAACAATATCATCTTTTGTTTTTATTGGCGCAAAACAAACAGCTCGCTCCCTTAACAATATGTGATATCGATTAGCATAGCGAAAAGAATCAAATATAAATTTTTCATAATGAATTATTTTATTTTTTTCTACCTTGTGCCACGGAAAGTCAATTGAAGCAGATCTAATAAAAAAATCTCTTGAACAAACAAACGCCCCTATATATCCTAATTTCCAATTTTCGCCTGCAGATACTTCAAAATATTCTTTAACATAAAGATCACCTTCAATTTCTACAAGCGCCCCCATATCATAAGACCTATCGACAGCGCTTACAGCCAAATCATCACACAAAGAGACCAATTCTTCATCGAATGGCTCTATCAAAGGATTGTCTATTGGAACAATACTAAACAAATCGATATCACTCCACTTACCGTCAAGTAGCCCAGATGCTAAAAATGCCCCAAACATAGCTCCATTCCCCTCTGGAGATTCACTATATGACCCACATACGCGAGGTAAACATCGTGTTTGAAATAAATCAACTTGATTAAATGCTCCAATTTTTTTTAAATGCGCCACTGTCTCTTCATGTGTAATTGGGGAAGTCATTATCGCAATCCTCCACGCTCTGATAGATTTTTTCAAAAGAATTTCATAAAGACTCTCTCCATTTATTTCCACGCACCCTTTAACTACCCCACCACCTAACCGCCTCCCAGCTCCGGCGGCAAGAATAATAACGCCAACCTTTTTTTTAATTAACGATGGCACTGAAACAACACTTGTTTGATATAGCGGCTCGCAAGCTTTTTGATATTGGTGGTTGGCCAACTTAATTTTAGAAATAAGGGCCCTTTTTAAAGATATAACAACCTCGTCAACTTCAATATCATTCATACATCTGAAATCTATATTGCACGTCCTCATAAAACATGGAGAGCAATTATGCTTTTTTTTGATTACATGGCCAAATTGATATGGCCCAGTTATCTCTTCGTCTGTAGATCCAAACAACGCCACTAAAGGAGTCTCCACGGCTGCAGCAATGTGCATTGGTCCACTATCATTTGTAAGAAATGCATCTAGCGATCCAATATATGCAATTAAATCTCTCAAAGTTGTTTTCCCAGATAAATTTTTAACTCTATCTGGTAACCCAGCACAAATTTCACCAATTAATGCAACATCAGAGAGACCACCAAAAAAAATTACTTCACTATTTGGAATTTCATTAATAAGTCGCTCTGCTACACAACGAAAGCGCTCCGGAATCCAACACTTTGCACTGCCATACGCTGCCGATGGGCTTATTCCTATAACAGTCTTCCACGCCAGCTTTTCTCTTAAATCTACAAAAAGAGAGGGCTTGCTATTTGTGTTTGCGTTTAATAATTTTTTATAAATATCAACTAAGTGTTGCTTAGTCGCCATTTTTGAGATTTTTACATTTTTAGTTAACAAAAAAAACCGAAAAAATTTAAAAAACCCAACCCTTTTCTTCACTTTTGCACATAAAAAAATCCATGCAGATGAAAATGAATTTGTTAATAAAATTCCAATATCAAATTTTTTTTCACGAATGGTAGTAATTAATGATCGACCACCACTATCTTTGGGGAAAAATTTTCGTTTTCTAGAAAATAATATAACATCATCTATGAATGGATTGTTTTCAATCAGTGAAGCCAAATTTAAATCACATAAAACAACTATATAAGCTGTCGGATGTAGTTTACGCAAATCTTCCAAAACTGGAGTGGCCATAACAAAATCACCAATCCAGTTAGGCATCCTAACAATTATTTTACACACTATACAATATATAATAGAAAAAGATCTATTTTGTTGATATGAAAATTAAAAAAAAAGTTTAATTGATTTTTTGTAGAAAATATTTAATAATTATAATATGAATATTGTTAATGACCACCAACAACAATTACAACCATTACATAATAACTATAGAGATACAATTACAATAATATCACTAATTGCAACGATTGCCCTTGGTATTATATTGTCGATTGTATTCTCTTTATGGTTTATTATTCCTACAATTATAATACCAATAGCTATTTGCGCAATTTATGATGAATGCACTAAAATACCCAATAATAATCATGAAGAGCCTGAGGTTTTTGTTCCTTTTTATAACAACAATACCAAAGAATTAACTTTAGGTAGACGTCCAAGATTTTTTAATTAAAATGTTGATGTCTATGCGGATTTAATCTATGATAATTCCTATCATTAATTTAATTTGTTCTATCCATGAAAAAGTCATCCATTTTATTTTTTGCATCATTAATTATATCATCTACACTATTAGCTGATACAACTACAAATACAGACGCCAATGAAGTGAAACTAGAAGACAATGAAAGCTCGCCTACCACTAGCGCTGAATTAGATGCTGTAAAGGCGTGGATAGCTGCCAAGCGAACAGTTACAACACGTGAAAAAGCTGGAAACCTATTGTTAAGTGGCGATGTAAGAACAGAGTATGCAACTGCTAATGAAAACAAAAACGGAGCTAAAAACATTGGTCCAAATTCTTTACATCCAGAAATATCAAATGACATTTTTAAGGTAAAATTTAACTTCTTTTTAGATTACATGGCAGAGAAATCGTGGTCTTCTATAAAACTAAAATTCGATAACAAAATGGGCATAATTAGCGGAACAAACAACAGAATAGTTCTTGAACGCGCATTTTTTGGTCTACGAGTAGTAGATGCTGATGAATACACGATAGACCTTGAGCTCGGCAGACGCAACTTATTCTACGTTTTCGACTCTCGTATACAATTTGCTTCTCCGATGGATGGTCCGCTGATAAAGTACAGCGAATCATATGAAAATATCGGCGACATCTATGTTTACGGCGGACCGTTTTTAGTAAATGATACAAATGATCAATTTGCGTATGTAGCTGAATGTGGAATATACAACATTGGTAGTACTGGGTTGTACAGTAAGTATTCAATTATAGATTGGAACACAAAAAATTTTGCAGATAACGCACAGCAAAGTAGATTTGAATTTTTAAACCATCAAATCACGTGTGGCTACAGATTCACAGCCCCAAAAATAAACAAATCTGCAACAGTATACGGTGCTTTTTTAATAAATAGTGCTGCAAAACACCACGAAGCTATCAACAACAAAATAAAAAATAAAGGTGCATATGTCGGCTTTAACGTTGGGTTGTTAAGAAAAAAAGGCGATTTTGCATTTGACACAAACGTTCAGTATGTAGAGGCACAAGCAGTACCGGACTTTGACTCCATAGGCATTGGAATTGGCAACGCAGATAACGCAGGCCTTTACACAACTAATATAAATGGAACTGGTGCACCGACAACAAATGCAAATGCAGTTGGTAGCGGAAATTTCATAGGATGGCAATATGAATTCCAATACTTATTTACAGAACATCTCACAGTTTCTCAGTCGCTTAAAATATCTAAATCATTACACGATTTACAAACTCAATACTCATATAAACAGTATAAAATAGAGTTTATATACGCTTGGTAACCATAAAAAAGCATTATAACTATTTTTAATTTACTATATATATTGACTAATATACTTAATTATTATAATATATAATAAACTAAAAATAGTAGGCACAAATGATTGTTAGCGGCCAATATTCCCCACATATTCCAGCATAAAGTGTCAGGCACAATTAGTTAGTAAAATATGCAGTATAGCAAAATGTATATTTTTTCCAATTATTTGGATTTACTTTAAATTAAAAGAATTACTTTCACATAAAAACAATGTTACTATTCTTAACGCCCAAGTAGAAATGCAAGGACAAAACCCCAACACTCTAATCACAACTATCAATAATGATCAAAACAACGCAAATGATCCTCTCTCTAATTTAATTGAATTATGTAATAGACATTGGAACGAACAAAAGTCAAAGCATAACGAGGAAGATATATTTTTCTCTCCTACAAGGTTTGATGATGAAGGAGAATTAAATAAATTTATATCTCTTTTAAAAGAATATACTGACATGCACAGAAAAAATGACATCGACTACGAAAACCATCTCGGATTTATTAACAAATTTGACCTTCCGCTTGATGGTAAAATTTGTATGCGCGCTGACCTACGTGGTGGTTGTCGTAGTTTAATTGTATTTCTTAACGCACTGGTAACCAGTGGATTGCTCGATCAAAACTTTAAATGTAATCAAGATTGTCATATTGTTTTTCTTGGCGATTACTGCGATCGTGGTTATTGTGGTACGCAAATCCTTGAAATGTTAATTATGCTTAGCCTTAAAAATCCAGGACAAGTACATCTTATTCGTGGTAACAATGAATACATTGAAATAAATGAAGAGTTCGGCAGTGATGATATTTGTTTGACAAAAGTTATCAAAGAGGATAAAGCCGCGCTTAATGATTTTTATGAAGCTCTTCCGCTATCAACATATATGAGTATAGATAAATTTGAAGGACCCAAAAGGTATATCCAATTCACCAATGGCCTTTTTGATTTAGCTGCAGATCCATCTATTCTTCTTGATGAAAAACAATCTAGAGAATACGTTCCTATACTAATTAATCGAAGCAAAGCTAGTGATCGAATTGTTCAAATTAGCAAAGATGACACTCATCCACAACAACGCCAGGCTATGCGAATAGTAAATTTAGTCAAAGAGCATTTCGATACTTGTGACGACAAAAAAATAAGCGGATATAATTGGTTCCATATTGCTGAAAAAGATACTGATATTCACGGCTTATATACAAAAATAAATGCTTCTGACATTAATGACTATCTAGAATTAAGCGCTGTTATCAACAGCGTAAAAATTATATTTCGCGGTCATTTTCATAAACATAGCGTGTGTCAATATGAAAATAAAATTATTGCAGAAACTATGACGGTTGGCATAAGCACTCATAGGGGATACAGAGTTATTCATGACGTTGCTTATATCATTACAAATGAAAATGGAGAATTACGAAAGAGGCTATTATGCAAAAAAACCGGAGATAGTATGATGCACACTTCAATTGGAACCAAAGATATTAATGATATTTTTTATAATGCTGAAGAATACAGAAAATTAAATTTAAACAATTAATTCATTATATGCTCTAAAAGAAAGCGTATTTTTGCATCAATTAAGATAAGTTAATTACTTAATTATTTGTCTAACTCTATTTAAACATCTTTTTAAGACATTCTAACCCAGGTCTGACTCTACAATTTTATTTAATCTATCACGCCAATTGTTCACGTCTAAATGCTTGATTTTATTTTTTCTGTAAAAAAAATGTAAGTCATACCAATTTTGCCTTTCCCATGGCGCAGATATCTTTTTTATTATCAATTCAATGCTTGATGTTTTCTCTGAATCATTTTCTATAACTTCAACAAATTTTAATGATTTATTAGCTACATCTCTGATTGTCTTGTTAACATCTTTATCATTGCAAAGTTTATAACATCTCAGTAACTCTTTATGAGTAATAATATCTTTCATTAACTTTCCTGACTCAGTCTTTTTAACTTTCGAAAGGAGATTCTCTAAAGTCAATGGGAATATATTTTCCCCACAACTATTAATATAGTTAATACAAAAAATTATAGGAATTATTGTAAGCCCTTTTTTTTGTCTTGCATAATTCTCTATAACCATGTTAACAAGACCACATTTATACATATTCATATAACTACGATATGAATCTTTTATTGTTGTTTGATTGTATACGAAGTTAAAATTCCAATCATGCACTAAAATGCTTTTTCTTAATGCATCTTGAACTTCTAAATATTTGCAGTGTTTAAAGCCGTATATTTGCGCCTCTTCAATTAACTCGCCACAAACTGCGTATACTGATTTGTTATTTATTGTAAAATTATTCATATATTACCAATTTTAATTCATAAAAAAGAAATCATCCATAGTCTCAACAAATTCTAGTCCTGATTGTTCTATTTGTTCATTTAAAACTACCATTTTATTATTTAAATCAAATTCGCGTAATTTTAATTTTGCTTGTGCAACTTCAAGAGTTACTTTACTAAGCCATGCATCTGAATCAGTAAATAGATTTTCATTATTATGTTTATAATTTTTTTGTTTATTTAAATCTGTTATTTCATCCTCTAAACGTATTATTTGACGTTTTAGTACTTCTTCTTGATGCACTAAATTTGCGACTTCAGTCTTTAATGTGTAAATTTCATTAAATAGAACGCTTGTTTTACCACTTGATGTGCTTCCAATTTTTACATAATTGATATGTAGCTTGTCTTGATTATTTTGAAAATCTATTTTATTCATAATTTTTACATTATTGACATACATCCTGTCTTGCTTATTTTGAGCATATATTTTATTCATAATTTTTCCAGCGATTCCCGCTAACCTCTACAAGGCCCTTTTTTAGGAGCATTTAAAAATAAGATTTCGTAAACTTGTGATAAATGTTTTACAATTATTGGAGGTCAAAACATGGCATCACAGTT
>JAHFTJ010000037.1 GCA_023269435.1 Chlamydiota bacterium | reverse complement strand
GTTTCAATTTAATCGCAGGGATCCATAATTTGGAGTTAGAGCTCCACAAATGATAAACCCCAGAGATGATTGATTAATTGCAGCAAAGCATGCCACCTTCTGTTAATCTGCCATGTCAGTATGGCGGGCAGCCAATGGGTCAATTATCACAAAGAGGAATCGTCGATCGCGAGCCCGAAGGGGCCCATAGGCGGCGAGGTTGTGCTTTGCACACGAGTCCCGAGCGATCGGCGATAGCGTAGCGGTCATCGAAGTGAGAATTGACCGTTTTTCACAAGTTCAGATTTTATGAAAAAGTGACGTGCAAAAACATAGAAATTTTCAATACTCGAATTTCGAAAGAGGTCTAATGACTCAAGGGGCTTCTTTCGTGAACGTTACCGTGTCAGTTGCCATGCCCGATCTCTCCTAAATTGGAGGGAACCTGAGTAGTTACATTTAATTAACCTTTAAGTTAATAATAATATTTCTACCTATAAGATAATTTAAAACTTGATCCTCTGTTAATTGTAACTTTTCATTTAAAGATGCATTAATTTTGTTTGTTAATATTTTTATAAAATAAGACGGTGTAAAATAATTATAAAAAGCTTCAAATAGCTCTTCATGCGACATTGTTACTAATTTATCATCTAAAACATGTGTGTGGCTATCGTATTTAGGTTTATTATCAGAAAACATACCATTAAGAAAATTTTCTATATACAACTCATGATGCACCCCTTGTTCATTAACATCTACAGTTTCATCTTCAACTGCTTTTTTTATAAAATCACCATATGATTTTTTAAATTGCACAAAACAACTATTAATTAATTCAGAGACTGCATCATGAACATGTTTTATTTCTGAAATTGCATCTTTCAAAAGATGAGCATCACATTCCATAATACGCATTTTATCTGGAATTAGATTTTCTTCATTAAGATAGACTTCACTAATATATTTGGATAATTTATTGCTATCCAACAATTGCCAAAAATTATCGTAATCGTCTAATTTAAAATTAATTTTATCTACAAAATCTGGATCATTTTTAATCATTGTCAAATAAATTAAAGCATTCGCATCATCTTTATTAGATAGATCAGCATCAAGCAACCCAGCAACAGGTAATAATGAGTAGGCGACTTCAATACCATTATTTAATCCAATATTACACATTTGAATTTGATTAATATACCCACAAGCAATCTCTTCCTGTTCTGAAAATCCTTCTGTTTTACAAATCTTTGCATTGATCATATTTTCAATAATTTTATACCATTTATATCGTATTTCAGTTACACAATTAGCATTAAAAAAAGACAATAGATATTGATTTAATTTAAATGACCCAATTAATTTATTAATATCTTCGATAGATCTTTTAGGAAATATCATTCCCAAAAAAGCTCTATCTTTCTCTTGAATCTCTCCGTTAATATAAATTTTTAATTTATCTAGTATACAATCAAATTTTTCTTTTGTAACTATTATTGGAAGATCAACAATTGTTAATTGTTTTTGCATATTAAGTTTTATGTTTGAAAAATTTATATTATAACCAACAGATAAAAATTTATTATACAAAGGAAGCTTATTTAAATTACTCCACTCTATATGTTTTCTTAAAATGGCAATCTGATCTTTTGGATTAGCATTGTCATAAGAATCAACTAATATTTTTAGCATTAAAAAGTCTTGACATACATCATTATCAAGATTGCCTTGATATAAAAATTCTAAAATTTCAATACATTTATTCACGCTTGTTCTAAATGATTTTAACTTATTTTCTCTAACTAGCTCATCGTCAATTGTAGCAAACCCACTATAAATATTATTTAAATAGACAACTGAATCTCTAAAGGCATCAATAACAATTGATTCTGCAATATTTTTGTAAGCTTCATAACCATTAACCATCGTTTTACTTTCAAATGCTAAAAGGTTAGCTAAAGGTTTAACTCCATAAGAAAAAAACAAAACACTTAATGCATTCGCGAACTCAAAATTAAATTTTTTAAATATATCTTTATTGTCTTCTATAAATTCAAAACTCATTGAATGAGTAGGATCAATACACATAATAAGCAATTGCTTATTAGCAATGCTTATTTCAACATTATTTTCATCAAAAAAACTAATAAGTAGACGCATTTTTTCTATTTCTATTTCAGACATTTTCAAAAAATAACCAAAATAAATTTGGTTAAAAACATTATCAAATGCAATTAAAAACCATTGCACATTATCAAACAATTTTATACATCTCTCTTCACAAAGAGATATACATTTGTCAAAAAAAATGTTTAGTAAATGCAACTTACATTCTTTCAATATAATAAATTTACAAAAAATATCGTCCGTTATTTTTTTAAAAATATCTATATTTTTAACTTGCACTACACTTAATACTTCTATAATTTTTTCTAAATTATCATATTCATATTCATACTTTTCAAAAAACTCATAAAGAGATAAAACTTCATCGATAAAATTATTATCATCTTTTCTATTTATAATAAATCTTTTAACTACATGCTCATAACTCGAACAACAACATTCATTTATAATTATATTACATTCATCTATAAGATTAAGTTTATTATTACATGGTGATTCAATTATAAGATTAATAACTTCTGATACAGAATCATCTTTTAGAAGATTTCTTTGATAACACATGCGCCCTATTTCTAAAAAGGTTGTAATATGATCTTTCCAATCATCATAATTATATTTATTCATTTCCAATTCAAATAAATTACAATAAACATAAGCATCATTAAACATTAAGCTATTTTGTTTATTAAATTCACTTTTTACATATTCAAATTTGTCTTGCGGTAACTCTATTAAATTAAACAATGCAGTGCATTTCAAAGATCCATTTTCTTCTATTTTATTATTAGCTATATCAACACACAAACTAACTCTCTCTTCCCTATCTTTCCTATCTTTAATATAAGTTAAAAAGACAAAAAAATTTCCATGGCACTTAAAATTAAATTCCTCACTATCTAAATTCATTATCATATCAACGCACTTTTTAATAGATTGTAAATCATTAAACTCTACACATATAAATTTTTTAATGATTTCAATTTTTTCAGAAACTTTTAAGTAATGAACTTTTTTTAAAATTTCCACAAATATTAATAACACGTCTTTTGACGTATCCAAATTTTCAATCAAACACATAAGTAAATTTTTACTTTGTTTACAAGTGCCGCTATTAATTTGTTTAAGTAACGCAAGGCGCGCATTCCCTACCTCATTATTAAATAAATTTTTTGTATATAAAACAATATTATTTAATCCAAAACTTGATAGCTCAGTTTCATTAAAAACGCCTTCTTCAAGATAAATTATTTTTTTTTCTTTCAATTGATTGATTGAAACATACTCCAAACCAAACTCTGCAATATTTAACGAACATAGCGCACTACTAACCAAAGGTGAAATAACACTATTTATTAGCACCACATGCAACAAGTTGCTATCATTTTTTTTCCCTAAAAAACAAACATTCATAATTAGCCTTATGTAAGGCGTAAATATAACACCATTCTTATAATTTTACAATTAAATGTTGGCTCTTATCTTCTTTAAATTTATCAAAATATCTTCTAAGCCACTGAAAGTACAATAGAATTCCTGTCAAAACCGACAACCTAACAAAATCATTAATTGGCAAATTGCGTTCTAATGATGAAATTGGCTTCCCATCCTCTTGCTCCCAATACCATACCCTCAATTTATCTATTTTTTTATCTGCTATTACAAGTTCGGCGGCATCCTTGCTTTTGTAAACAGGCTTTTGATACATGTGTTGTGCGCTAAAATTTTGAGATTTAACGTCAAAAGTATAGTCTACACATATATGGTTAATATCATCAGAATACTGTAAAACGCCACTATGCACTCTGTTGCCCTCTACTTCGTTGTTAAAACGGATATACATAATCATTTTAGCAGTTAAATCAGACCCTATCCATATCATACCCCCTACAATGGTTAAAAAAATTATATTCCACATATTTATACGAAATTTCATATATTTACCTCACGATTGACAAAATCTACATTTGCATGTTATAATATGTTTCATACTTTTTTTCATCCAAAAATTTAGGTAATAAAAAATGGCAGAAGATACAACAAAGAAAATAAAGCTTGCAACAGCGGTAAAAAGAAACAAACAAGATGCTAAAAAACGCATTAGAAATCGCGCAACAAAATCACGTATACACACAGCTAGAATAGCTTTAAAAAAAGCTGCAGATGATAGTGAGGAAAAAAGCGAACACTTAAGTTCTTTACACAGTCTAATCGACAAAGCAGTCAAAAAAGGGTTGTTTAAGAAGAACAAAGCAAATAGATTAAAAAGTCGCCTAAACGCGCAAATTTGATTTATGCTGAGCGCTGGTAGCTCAATTGGACAGAGTACCTGACTACGGATCAGGAGGTTAGAGGTTCGAGTCCTCTCCAGCGCGAAAATTGCAAGGAAAGTAATTCATGATAGTTGAATGTGTAACTTCCGGTCTACTAAAAACAAATGCCTATTTAGTTTGGTGTAAAGAGACAAAAAAAGCAATCATCATAGATCCAGCGCAAGGTAGTAAAAATAAATTAATATCATTAATCGAAGAAAATGATTTAAAAATAAAAGGAATTTATTTAACACATAGTCATTTTGATCATTTTGCAGACGCTGCAAAATTAAAGCGGCATCTCCAATGTCCATTGTTTGTCCATGAACTAGATAAACAAAATCTTAAACACCCTGGTAGTGATGGCATTTTAAATATAATAGATGTTGAACCTGTAAAAGAAGATGGCTATCTCACAGATGGTCAAATAATAAAAGTTGGCATGGTCCAATTTCGTGTTATTCACACTCCCGGTCACAGCCCAGGATGTATTTGCTTCTATTTCGAAAAAGAAAGAGCTCTATTTTCTGGAGACACATTATTTAAACAAACGCACGGAAATGTCACATTTCAAACATCGAGTGAAAAGGATATGTACGAATCATTGAGTAAATTAATAAAACTTTCAGATAATGTAAAAGTATACCCTGGACATATGGAGACAACTACAATTGGTGAAGAAAAAGAGTGGATAACATCGTTATTAAAGGAGCAAAAACTAATATGCAATTAATAGGTAAACAAATTCCAAACATAACAACTAGCGCAATCGTTGATGGAAAAAATATCGAAGATAACTACTCACTTTTTGATTTAAATGGACGTTACATAATATTATTTTTCTACCCACTAGATTTTACATTTGTCTGCCCAACAGAACTCCACGCTTTTCAAGAAAATCTCGCAGAATTTGAAAAACGAAATTGTCAAATAGTAGGATGCTCTGTAGATAGCAAATATTGTCATTTAGCGTGGCTACAAACATCAAAAAATAAAGGTGGGATCGAAGGCATCACATTCCCCCTTCTATCTGACACAACAAAACAACTTTCAATGTCGTTCGGTGTATTAAAAGAAGATGAAGGAATCGCCTACAGAGGGCTTTTTCTAATAGATAAGAATGGCGTTATAAGACATTACCTAATAAATGACATGCCATTCGGAAGAAGTATCGACGAAGCGTTACGAATTCTCGATGCATTAATTTTTCATGAAAACAACGGACAAGTATGTCCAGCAAATTGGAATAAAAATAAAAAAGCTATGCAACCAACAAGCGAAGGTGTTAAAGATTACTTTACTACGTAAAGTTAATCATGTCATGAAATCATATAAATCTTGTTCATTCATAATAAGTAAATTTTTATAATTAGATGATATTTTAAAAGCCTCTTTTATAATTTGTTTATCACCTACTCCTGGTAAAGAAAGGGCAGATATATGTGATGCATGTTTCTCATTTTGTAAAAGAAACAATCCCAACAAATACTCTTCTATATTAACACCCTCTTCTTTAACGCGAAAAAATAATACATAGTGTCCATACATCATGGCTTGGACTGCCATGTGAATGCCTAGGCCTGTACTTGTTGGATTTCCAAATTTTTCAGCCAATGTCGGGAGTGTTTTTACCAAAACAAAAGTATTCATCTCCCCTAACTGTGACTCTCCAAAAATAGCTACTAAAATAGTTTACCCCCAATTGCTATGGAATGTTAGTTATAATAAAATCTGCAATCTCTTTCTGACTTTTGCAATTTAATATATCTAAACAAAACCGCTCTCTTTCTTGATAATTTTTATCTCCTTCATAAAAATTAATATACTCTATTTCGATATTTTGTCCACTGAGTCTAATGTGCCATGGTAAAATATTTGAATAATATCTCCAATCTATTTGAGACAATTTCTCCTTTACAAATTCTCGTTCTGGCCAAACACCATTTAATGTTAAATAAGTTACCAATGTAATTCCGCCATATCTATAAAATTGATAGACCCACGGTGCTTTGTCTAAAACAACTGTAATTGCCTTTCTCTGTTTAGATGAATCCACCACAACACTCTTACAATCAGCATTGGAAAACCAATGTTGGTTAATATAAGATTGTGATTTACCATTAAGAAAAAAGAGATTTGACGTATATTGGGCGTCATCAATTGTAACAATTTGATATGTAGATTTGTTTTCTTTATAAATTTTATTATAAATTTTATTGGTTATAGGCAATTCTACAATTACCTCTTCACCTAATTTTTGAATTAAATTAACTATATCCACCGGAAGATATTGTTTTGTTGGACGAATATATGAAATAAAATTCATTGCTAACACTATATCAAAGCATTCAACTTCGCCTAATTTAATTATATCATTAATAGTTAATTGTTTATCTAACAAAATAATATTTTGCAATTTATTATTTTGATTGCAAAGAGATAAAAGTTTGTCTGCGATTTTATCCCCTAACCCTTTATTTTTCTCTACCATAACGCAAGTGGCTAATGGAAACTCTTCGGCAAGTCTAAATGAGTAGTACCCTTCGCCAGCTCCTAAATCCAAAACAGTAAATGGACGCTCATATTTTTTCGCCACTTCTCTTATCAATTGATACCGCGCATTACAATCTTTGTTAGATTTTTGTATAACTTCTCCATTCACTAACACATCTAGATTCAGTTCATTAGTAAATGGAGCAAGTTCAACATTAATTTCTTCAGAAGATAAAAATGAATTACATAATAATATGACAAGAAAAAATTTCATAACAACTCCAGTTGTAAAAAGTTAAATATAAATTTTAGTATGTTGTAAACTCGATTGTCAATTCTTTTTCTATAAAAATAAGCCTATTATATTTAGATGTACGATCACTTCTTGATAGCGACCCTGTTTTTATTTGCCCAGAATTTGTTGCAACTGCGAGATCCGCTATAAAAGTATCTTCTGTCTCTCCGCTACGATGAGAGATAATTGTCTTATAGTTGTATCTTTTTGCTAAAGCTATCGTCTCAAAAGTCTCTGTTAAAGTACCTATTTGATTTGGTTTAATCAATATTGCATTAGCTACATTTTCATTTATACCAATTTGAAGTAACTTTGTATTAGTTGCAAATATATCATCCCCAATAAGTTGAATCTTGTTTCCTAAAATTGATGTCATTTGTCCCCAACCATCCCAATCGTCCTCACACAAACCATCTTCTATGGAAGTAATAGGATAACAACGACATAAATCACTCAAATATTCTATTTGCTCATCTACACATCGTCTATCTTTTATGCCCCTCTTCTTTCCACATAAATAAAACTTTTCGTTTTGACAGAAAAAAGATGAAGCGCAATCTATCGCTATAGTTACTTCGTTGCCAGGGATATATCCAGCCCTCTCTATTGACAACATTATATAATCCAACGCCTCTTCATTAGATGCTAAATCTGGAGAAAAACCCCCTTCGTCGCCTACATTTGTTGAAAATTTTTTTTCTTGTAGTATTTTTTTTAATGAATGAAATATCTCAGATCCACATCTAATTCTTTCACTAATAGACTCAAAAGCTATTGGACAAATCATAAATTCTTGAAAATCAATAGTATTATCTGAATGAATTCCACCGTTAATTATATTCATCATCGGATAAGGCATTGAGATTGTATCAACTTTAAGGTATTTATAAAGTGGCTCCCCAACTACAAGAGCGGCTGCGCGAGCTATCGCTAATGAAGCTCCAAGTATAGCATTAGCCCCTAAATTTCTTTTGTTTTCACTCCCATCTAAATCTATCATTTTTTGATCTAAATAGGCTTGCTCACACACATCTTCACCAATAAGTACTTTAGCAATAAGATTATTTACATTTGCTACAGCCTTCAAAACCCCTTTTCCAAAATACCTTTTTAAGTCATTATCTCTAAGCTCAACAGCCTCAGCCTTGCCGACAGACGCCCCCGATGGAACCATAGCCATACCTCTCAAGCCCCCCTCGACTTCTATCTCTACAGCTATTGTTGGGTCTCCCCTAGAATCTAATATTTCTTTCCCGATTACATTTTTAATCTTGCTCATATTTTTTCTTAGGTTTAAATATAATTATATGAAAATTATAATAAACAAGACAAAAAAAAACCACGGAGTATTCGGCTCTTTGGCAATTCGAATCTTGTCAATAAGTTTTATATTAATAATATTACCACTAATATTCTATTCAATATTTATTTACGAGCATTACTATGATAAGCAACTTCAAGATATATTTGACGAATTGGAAATAACACAAGAAAATCACATAAATTTTATAGATCAACTAGCCAGATATAACCTTGTCTCTTTGGATGTGATTCACCAGATATATTCAGAAGACTTAAAAAACAATAAAATGGAGAATATTCTAAATAAATTTGCAAATGCAAACTGGGCCGCCTCATTCTTCTACCTTGCCGTGCAAAAAAATGGCAATCTATTGTGCGAATACACAAGCTTACCTTCTTATAAGAAAATTAATTTTACCCCTTATTTTAAAAGTCGTTACCTCCAAAACAACATGTTTGTTGGAGACGATCCAATTTTCAAATATAGTTTATTTGATACTAAAAATATTATTGATAAAAATGGAGAATTAACAGCTATATTAGTCTCTGCGACGCCACTTAATAAACTAATAAATATATTATTCACCCTTCGTTCTACGCTAAAAACAAACATATCAATCGTCGACAAAGATAATAAAATTTTAGAGTCATCAGATATCAATCTAATAGGAGAAAAACTTACCAAGTTAGTTTTAAAAAAAATAAAACAAACACAAAATGGCTTTGCATTTACATTTGATAACAAAAAAAGATTCGCAATAATCACCCCTCTGTTAAATACGCAAACATACATAATGTTAAGCGTACCATCTGAAATCTTAATCGTAAAAATCTATCAATATATTATATACCTTGCATATTTTTTAATTTTTATTATAATTATTGGCGGGACTGCGTCTTGCATTCTAACGTGGCGCATATCCCGTCCTCTAAGAAATCTCGACTCAATAATGACCAAAGTTGGCGAAGGCGATCTATCTCAACGATTTATTTACGATTACATGGGTTTTGAAATAAATTTTTTAGGCGAAAAATTTAACGAAATGATCTTGTCGTTAATCGATCACATAGAAATTGCTAAAAAAGAAAAAGTCGCAAAAGAGATCCATTTGAAGGAATTGCAAATCGGACACGCTATTCAAAAATCGATACTACTAACAGAACTTCCTAATTTTCCAAGTCTAGAACTAGACGTATTTTTCCAAGGGGCAAAAGAAGTTGCTGGCGATTATTATGATTGGCTGCTACTAGGTGATAAAATTTTATTAGTAATAGCGGACGGTGTCGGTAAAGGAATTTCAGGTTGTCTATATTCGTTAGATTTAAGGAGCATCTTAAGGAGTTTTGCAACAGTTGAACAAGATATTAAAAAAATAGTTCAACAAACGAACAAACTTTTTTGCGCAGACACAAAAGATACATCTAATTTCGTAACTGCATTTGTCGCCTCTTTTGACACAACAACAAATGTACTCTCCTCTATCAACTGCGGACATAATTATCCAATTATTAAAGACTCATCAGGAGCTATAAAGCGCATCTCAACAAGAGGGATAGCTTTTGGCGTAGATGAGTGCGCAACATACTCAATAGAAAAAAATCAACTTCAAAGCGGTGATATTATAATTTTCTACACAGATGGAATTACAGATACTCAAGATATCAACAATAATTTTTTCACAGAAAACCGCCTAGAAAACGCCATACGATCGTCTTCTGCAACATCGGCTAAAGAAATGCTAGAGTCTATTAAAATGAGTGTAAAGACGTTTGCCGAAGGAGCTGAGCAATACGACGACATGACTCTTTTAGTCGTAAAAATAAAATAAAAAAAGTAACTACTCAGGTTCCCTCCAATTTAGGAGAGATCGGGCACGGCAACGGGCATACGCATCAGGCTAAGCAGCTATAACATACTTATTTTTAATAAATTGAATATATAAATCTTCGAAAGAAATACCTTGTTCTAAACATGATTGAGTAGTTTTTCTCTTACGTATGTCTTTGCATAATGTTTTTGAAATCTCGTGTATTAATGATGTCATGAATTTTCCACTCAGTCCATGTATGATGATGTTTCCCATTTTATTGTCTCGTTTAAGCCAATTCATAACTTTATGTAAACTGATTTCTCTTCCTAATCTTTGAGCGTACCAATCCAATAGGTTATAAATTGCGTTGAGAATAACAACAGATATTAATTTTGCATATAATAAACATCTAATCCTATGTTCATTCGTTCCTTTGAGATAATTGATCTGTAAGCCAGATTTCCAACTCTTAAAAATTAATTCTATTTGCCAACGCACAGTATAAATTGTTCCTATTATCTCTGCAGACCAAATCCCTGCTGGGACATTTATAAGAAAAAATGAAAAATCTAAGCGATTTAATTTTGCCGCTTCGGGAGCTTGCCCTCTTTTTTGAGCGGATTTATTAGCTTCACGCCTCCGTTTATCGGAGAGTTCCTGCGGAACTCTATATGCAATCAATCGACATGGTAATTTTTCAACTGTAACAAAAACTTCAATATCTATAGTTGAATTATTTTTAAATTTCTGATTAATGTATTTTGCCAAATCAGTCGGCTTTTTATCATTCTTGTTTAAATAAACAGAGACACATGCAGGGAGTCGGCTCAAAAAAAAAGCTCCCGTATTTTGGATGAGTTTTAGTACGGTCACATCAAAAAATCCTAAATCTCGAATAATTAAATCTCCTGTATTAATAATCTCTATATGTTTTTGCGCTAATTTTTGA
>JAHFTJ010000036.1 GCA_023269435.1 Chlamydiota bacterium | reverse complement strand
TGACTTCGCTGGCATCCTCATCTTTTTAAGTCGTCTGCATCGCTCAACTTATTCAAGTTGAGCTGCTTCGACGTCGCTACGCTACTTCAAATATGCGGCGCCGGCTTTGTCAAATTCCCAATTTTTGAATTCATTTGTGTATAATTTACACTAAAATGATAATTTATTAAAACTTTTTTTTCTAATAATCGCCTTTTACTCTGCTGCAAGTGGTTTTTTAATCCTATATTCAAGTATGTGCCAATTATAATTAAATGTTTGCAATGATATTTTTATCGATGAGATAATTTAAAATTTGTTTCTCAGTTATTGCTAAATTTTTACCCAACAACAAGTTAATTTTAATCGTTAACATTTTTATAAAATAATCTGTAGTAAAATAATTGCAAAAAGTTCCAAATAACTCTTCATGCGACATCGTTACTAATTTATCATCTAAAACATGTGTGTGACTATCGTATTTAGGTTTATTATCAGAAAACATACCATTAAGAAAATTTTCTATATACAACTCATGATGCACCCCTTGTTTATTAACATCTACAGTTTCATCTCCAACTGCTTTTTTTATAAAATCACCATATGATTTTTTAAATTGCACAAAACAACTATTAATTAATATAGAGACTACATCATGAACATGTTTTATTTCTGAAATTGCATCTTTCAAAAGATGGGCATCACATTCCATAAGGCGCATTTTATCTGGAATTAGATTTTCTTTATTAAGATAGACTTCACTAATATATTTGGATAATTTATTGCTATCCAACAATTGCCAAAAACTATCGTAACCGTCTAATTTAGAATTAATTTTATCTACAAAATCTGAATCGTTTTTAATCATTGTCAAATAAATTAAAGCATTCACATCATCTTTATTAGATAGAACAGCATCAAGCAACCCAACAACAGGTAATAATGAGTAGGCGACTTCAATGCCATTATTTAATCCAACATCACACATTTGAATTTGATTAATATACCCACAAGCAATCTCTTCCTGTTCTGAAAATCCTTCTGTTTTACAAGTCTTTGCATTGATCATATTTTCAATAATTTTATACCATTTATATCGTATTTCAGTTATCAAATCAGCTTTAAAAAAAGACAACAGATATTGATTTAATTTAAATGACTCAATTAATTTATTGATGTCTTCGATAGATCTTTTAGGAAATATCATTTCCAAAAAAGCTCTATCTTTCTCTTGAATCTCTCCGTTAATATAAATTTTTAATTTATCTAAGATACGTTTAAATTTCTCTTCTGTAACTGTTGTGGTTGGAAAATCAACAGCCATTAACTGTCGTTTCTCTTGTATATTAAACTTTATATTTGAAAAAACTATTTTATGTGGTGACGACGAAAGCTTTTCTACGAGATAGGTTTTATCTAATTTTCTCCATTCATTATGTTTTATGAAAATATTAATTGAATCTCTTGGGTTATCTCTATCATAAGAGTCAACTAATATTTTCAATGTTATAAAATCTTGATATATTTCATTATTTTCATCAATTTGTAGAAAATCTAAAATTTCAATACATTTATCTATGCTTATTTTAAAAAACATTAATTTTTCTTTTTTAACCGACTCGTCGTCAATAATGGCAATTTTACTATAACTACAATTCAAATACACAACCGAATTTTTAAAAGCATTTACAACAAGAACTTTCTTAATATTTTTGTAAACAGCGACATCAGTAATTATCAATTTATTTTCAACGCTGTACAAAATTAAAAGATCAAGTAAAGGGGTAACGCCATGAGAAAAAAATAAAACATTTAACGCAGGGAGAAATTCAAAATTAAATTTTTCAAAAATATTTTTATTACATTCTACAAAATCAAAACTCAACCTATTGTTATTATCAAAATAATTAAGTAACGATCTTTTGTTATCATTGTTCATAACATCTCTAACGCAAAAATAATCAATGAACAAACGAATTTTTTTTACCTCTTCTTCTGAAAGATTTAAAAAATAACAAAACTTGCCATCGTCAATATAAATGTTTTGAAATAAATTTAATAGCCACTCAACATTGTCTAATAATTTTATACGTTTTATTTCTTCAAGAGACATGCATCTATCAAAAAAAATATTAAATTTTTTTAACGAAAGCTCCCGCAGAGAATGCCGTTTATTTAAGGATAACCAACAAATAAAATGTTGATCGATATCGCTATTTTTGTTTAAAGAAAAAATCATACTACATTTTTTATCATAAACTATATCATTTTTTTTAAAAAAAATTATAATTTCTTCTTGCTTGTCAACAGATAGTTGGCCAAATTTAATAAATAAACTAAAATCATATTTATTTTTTAACATAAGAATAGATAGATTATGCATAAATGTATCATAACTATTTTGTTTTGACAGAAACATTAAATAATCAGTTATTAATAACATGCACACTTTGCCTGGAGCTATAAATTTATAGATATTATTTTTTACGCTTTCTATAAACATATCTCGATTTTTAATTTGCACAGCATTTAACGCTTTTATCGCCTTCTCAAGATAATCGCATTTATACATTTTTTTTAAAAACTCAGCAAGACCCAATGCTTTACAAAAAAAATCATCATCATCTTGATTTATTATCATTAAATTTAATTGAAGATCAACTAACACATTTTTATTTAAACTAGATTCTTTAATGCAGACTATGTTTTTTTCTTTTAACCGGTCAATTGAAGTATATTTAAAGCCAAACTCTGAAACATTTATTGCGCATAACGCGCATCCAATCAATTGTGATTCGGCATTACTTATTATCATCAAATACGAACATTGTTTATTAATTTCTCTCTCTAAAAAACAAATACTCATAATTGTTTACTACCACAAGATAAATGTTAGATAAATGAAATAGACTATCTTAATAACCCTACATTTTATCCATAGTTTTTATACCTAAAATGTTTAATCCTTTTTTGATAATGCGTCCAGTTAATTCGCAAAGGAGGAGTCGAGAGTTTTGTTCTTTTGTCCCATCTACATGGCAATCGCGAAAAAAAACATGAAATTTTTCTGCTAAGTGAAAAAGATAGTCTGTGAGACGATTTGGAAGAAGTTCTTCATCCATAAATGCAAGCGATTCACCAAAACGACGCAAATGTAAACCTAACGCAATCTCTGATGGATGTATTAGCGCTATTTTCTCACTTTCAATAAGAAGATTGACATCGACTCCTATTTTTCGTTTTATACTCTCTACCCTTACAAAAGAATACAAAATATAAGCAGCTGTATTTCCTTCAAATTTAAGCATTCTCTCATAGCTAAAGGTATAGTCTTTAACTCTATTGCAAGACAAATCGGCATATTTTACAGCTCCTATCCCTAGTATTCGTGCAGCATCATCTAAATTTTTCACATCTCTCTCTCTAAGCAATTCTTTTCCGCTAATAATAGCTTCATTTATAAGATCGATTAATCGCTCCGTCTCACCTTCCCTAGTTTTGAATTTTTTCCCATCTGGTGTTAACACCAAACCGAATGGAACGTGATCAAACCTAACTTTGCTTGGATCTATGTATCCAACTTTCAAACATGCTTGATAACACATTTGAAAATGTGTGGCTTGCCCTATATCTGTTACTATAATTATTCTATCTGCTTTATCTTGTTCTATCCTATACTTAAATCCTGCTAAATCTGTCGTATTATAATTGTATCCCCCATCGCTTTTTTGTATAATTAACGGGAGATCTTCCCCCTCTTTATTCTTAAATCCATCTAAAAATACACATTTTGCCCCACCGTCTATTTTTAAAATTTTTTTAGATTCAAAATCGTCAATAACCTGACTTAGATACGGATTGTAAAATGACTCACCACGTTCTATAAGATGAATATCTAAAAGATCATATATCTCTTGAAATGCCCGTCTCGATATTTCACATATACGTTCCCACACTTTTTTAGACTCTTTATCACCGTTTTGTAATTTAACAACTTCTTCTTGAGATCTTTTTTTAAAGAGGGGCGATTGATCAAATTCAGCTTTTGATTTTTTATACCATTCCATTAGTTGTTCTAAATCGGCCTCTTGGCTACTCTCTATCACTTCACTATGATAAATTTTTATATAATTTATCAACATTCCAAATTGTGTCCCCCAATCCCCTATATGATTAAGCCTAATCACGTTATGACCAAGAAATTCCATGAGATTAGCTATTGTATCGCCTATTATTGAAGATCTCAGATGCCCTACATGCATAGCTTTGGCAATATTTGGAGATGAAAATTCACACACCACATTCAATTTTTTTATTAATTGTGGCACACCCAACCGATCATCTTTCAAAATAGATACTAACTCGGCGGCCAATGTCTCTTTATTTAATGTAATATTTATAAATCCTGGTGAAATAGCATCAATTTGCGATAAGAGATTGTTTGGATCTTCTATTTGAGAAATAATTTTCTTAGCTATATTTAGCGGATTATCATCTACTATACTAGCTATTTTTAAGGCGCTATTACACTGATAATCACATAATTGTTTATTTTTACTTTGTGTGATTTCAGCTTTTGTTTTAATATTACCAAATATTTTATCAATAGATCTACTAAAAATACATTCTAATTGATTTGATATGTTAACAAATTTCATTTTGATATGACGTGTCCTGGTAATAATAAAATTCTATTTTATTATTACCATCTATTAAATTCAACACAAAGTAGCGAAATGTGGGGTATGCGCAAATTAAGTGCGAAACACAATTATACACAAAAAAACTCAAAAATTGGCTTTTGACTTCGCTGACATCCTCATCTTTTTAAGTCGTCTGCATCACTCAACTTACTCAAGTTGAGCTGCTTCGACGTCGCTGCGCTACTTCAAATATGCGGCGCCGGCTTTGTCAAATTCCCAACTTTTGAATTCATTTGTGTATATTTTAATAAACTTCATATTGCTTTAAATTACTCTTGTAAGATACCATTTTGTCAACAAAATTCTACTTTATGTCGAGGTTAACGATGGTTAAAACGAAGATACCCGATGGTGTTATTGCAGATATCGATAGTTTTTTAAAGAAAAATCGCAAAGCCGATGTAATTACTACATATTTGTTTTTTTTAGAAAAAAAATTTAATTTACATCCTGTTGTTTTTATACGTGAAAAGAAAATTTATCAGAGCGAAAGCGAACTGATAAGAATCTTGGAAAATGAATCTAGGCTGTGGAGAGAGACAGACATAAAGATTCAGGTCGGAAAATCTGGTGTAAACGAAGAGACAAAAAAAATTTATATCTGTCCACATTCAGGAAAGGTGTTTGGAGATAATACTTGTTTAAGTCCTCAAGATGCAATATATGATTGGGTCTCCGCTTGCCCAGAAAATACAGAGCGCCAAGGCGGTTTGAGGGTAAAAAGGTTTTATATTTCTGAGGACCCTGAGATTATAAAAAATTATATAAAAAAACAAAAGGCACCATTAAATAAAAAAGTTTATACTTCTATTATTACTGGAAAATTATTTGATAGTAAACGCGGTGTAATAGCTGACTTAATTAAAAACCACGTCCGCACTATTCCAATGCAAGACGTTCCTACACAAAATAAATTTGAGATCCAAGAGGATTTTTTATCTTTTATTCAAGAATATTTGGATGAGGCAAAAATATCTGATTTTATCTCTTCTCTCTCTGAACATGAAATATTTGCTAAAAACATTGCTAGGTGGGAAGAAGAGGGAAGTGACGAACGATAATCTTACATCTACATTTTTAGCATCATGTTATGAAGAGACAAAAAAAATTGGATACCAATTTGGAAAATCAGTAAGCAACAAAGGTGCGATTGTTTGCTTGGAAGGTGACCTCGGCTCTGGGAAAACTACTTTTGTAAAAGGAATTGCAACAGCCGTTGGCATTAACGAAACGTTAATCACTAGCCCGACATTTAACTATCTAAACATTTTTGATAGATTAGTCCATTTTGATTTATATAGACTAAAAAGCTACCATGAATTTTTATCGATGGGATTCGATGAATATTTTGACGATCAATTGATTGTTTGCATAGAATGGCCACATGTAATAAAGGCGATTTTACCAAAACAATTATATTGGATAAAATTAAATCATAATCTATGTGGTAGATCTATTATAATAAATAAGCTTGCATAATCTATGGGTAATATTAAAAAAGATACATTTATTTGTTTAGATTGTGAAACAACAGGTTTAGACGTAGAAAATGACGAAATAATAGAATTGGCTATTGCTAAATTTACATACGATGAGATTTTAGATAAATTTGAGACATTAATCGATCCAAAAAGACCAATTTCACAAGAATCCATTGAAATACACAAAATTACAGACGAAATGGTTAGCGGAAAGCCTAAGATTGAGGAAATTTTACACAAAACATTAGAGATGATAAATGGATATACAATAGTTGGCCACAATATAGGGTTCGATATATCGATGTTGATCCAAGCGTCAAAAAAGAGAGGGATACCATTCTCAATCGATCTCAAAAATTCAATAGACACATTGCGACTTGCACGATTATACGCCGACAGCCCGTCTAATTCTCTTGAAGTTCTCAGAAAACATTTCAACATAGAAGACGAGGGCGCACACAGGGCAATGAGCGATGTTATAGTAAATATTAAGGTATTTAAATATTTAATTGGTGATTTTAAAACAACAGAAGAGATTCGTAAAAGGTTGATAGATCCAATTGAACTTAAAACTATGCCACTAGGCAAATACAAAGGACGAATATTGCGTGACGTCCCATCTGATTACCTCAATTGGGCATCTCATCAAAATTTTGATATGGATTTATCGTACACAATACTCAAAGAGAGGCGCAAAAGACGCAGTCATCCGCCATTTTCAGGATCATCTAACCCATTCGCCGATCTATGACGATTGTCGACTTGTGGAGAAAAATTCAAAAAGAAAATTTTACAAATGTAAATAAACTTGCTGATTTTTTAGAATTAGATGAAAAAAATCGTTCTAAATTAGCGCATAAAAAAAAATTTTCTCTATCTCTACCAATGAGGTTAGCAGAAAAAATTTGTAAAAATTCTTTAAACGACCCAATAGCGCTACAATTTGTTCCGCTAATATATGAAGAGATAAACTCCGTTGGATTTATTTCAGATCCTGTTTGCGATCAAAACTTTAAGAAATGTAAAAGTGTTTTACATAAATACAGCGGACGAGCATTGCTAATATCATGCAGCGCATGTGCCATGCATTGTCGATACTGTTTTCGACAAAACTTCAACTATGAAAATGGAAATTTCCACGAAGAGATAGATTTTTTAAATAAAGACCACTCTATTTACGAAGTTATATTAAGTGGGGGAGATCCTCTTGCCCTCTCTGATAGCAAATTATCTCATCTCATTGAAAAGTTATCAAATATAAACCATATAAAAATCATTCGCTTCCACACGCGCTTCCCAATTGGAATTCCAGAACGAATCACAGAAAATTTTTTATCTATCTTAAGGCGATCTCCAAAACAAATTATCTTCATACTACACGTTAATCATGTAAACGAATTTGATGACGATGTCTTTGCATCATTAAAAAAAATACGCCTCCTCGGAATTCCGATCTTATCGCAATCTGTTTTACTTAAAAATGTAAATGACAACGCCGAAACACTTAAAAATCTTTATTTAAAAGAAATAGAAAATGGGATAATTCCATACTATCTGCATCAACTAGATAAGGTAAGTGGTGCGTCTCATTTCGATGTTCCTAAAGAGCTTGGTTTGCAAATCATTGATAAACTTAAACAATTACTCCCTGGATACGCCATCCCAAAATACGTCGAAGAAATTCCGTGGGCGACTTCTAAAACCCACATTCTGCATGAAGTGGGATGAAAACATTAATTTCATGAATTAAATGTCAATTTCTACATTAAATTTTAATAACTCTTTTGTCGTTGGATGGGTAAATTGTAATGAAGTATGTTGTAAAGCAATTCCATCGTCACGACGAATTTTTGAGGCGCCATATTTAATGTCATTCAAAATTGGACAACCAATCTCTGCAAATTGCACTCTAATTTGATGGTATCTTCCAGTTATTAACATAACCTGCACTAATCGATTGCCAATATTTTTATAATACAATTTTGCCTCTTTTGCCCCAACGTCGCCCTGTCGACAAATTTTACTTCTATATTCTTCTCGCATCATATAGTGCAAAAGCTTCCCATCATCGTTTGGTAGTAGCCCTTCATGCATAAGTGTATATTTTTTGACCCACTCTCCAAGTCGGATTTGCTCATTTAATCTAGAGAGAGCCTTACTACTCCTTGCGCAAACAACAATTCCACTAGCGACTCTATCAAGCCTATGAACAGGATGAGCGAAAACTTTCCCAGGTTTATTATATTTATTTTTTAACCACACCTTCACCCTTGTCTCAACAGAATCTAATTCCAAATTTGTCGGCTGCGTTAAAAGGAGGCGCTTTTTATTGATAACGATAATGTGATTATCTAAGTATAAAATTTCTTTGTCTAATAACTTCATATAACACTAAGCCTGCAGATATTGATGCATTTAAAGAATCTACCGATCCATACATTGGAATATTAACAACTACATCGCTCATCTCTTTCCAAATATCAGTTACACCATCTTTTTCGCTGCCAATCACCACACAAGACGATAACTTCCAATCTATGTCAAAATATGTTTTATCTGCATCAGGCGATGTAGAAACAATTTGTATTTTCATTTTTTTTAAAAATTTTATTGCATCTTCCGATGTAGATCGAATAATAGGCAAAGTAAAAAAAGAACCTAAACTTGCCCTGATAACATTTGGGTTAAAAAGATCTACTACTTGATCACACACGATAAGCCCATCTACACCTGCACAATCGGCCGTTCTCATCATAGCTCCAAGATTTCCGCTTTTTTCAATGCTCTGCGTCAACAATAAAAAAGAAGGATTTATTAAATCACAAAAATGAGACTCAGTTTTTTTTACCACGCCGATCACGCCGCAATTTCGATATGCAATTTTTTCAAATAAATTCTTGTCAATTCCTATTGCTAAAATTCCATTTTTTATTATTTTCTCAACAAATGGTGTTTTATCTGTATAGTAAATCACTTCAATCGCACTCGATAAAGAGAGCTCCCTCTCCCCTTCAACTAAAAAAACCCCCTCTTCATCTCTTGTCACTTTTTTATGAAGGGCTACAAGCCTTTTATAATGTGAATTATCTTTACTAGTTATCAAACGAATTTTCTCCACATTTTATCATACTCAATTGTCGAATTATTTTATAAGCCCAAAACATGATTGGTATGCCTAGTTGTCTTAGATTCTTGATGGCTAGGGCTTGATTCGATTATTATTAAGCTTGTAATTAATTTAACTTTTTTGTTATAATAATAATATAATAACATTTAGTATTATTGCGTTCATTATAACAAAAGGAGACAAAATGATTAGCCAAATAATCGCACAAAATAGTAATAGTAACATATCTACTAACAATCAATTTACCATTCTACTATCTAATGTAGAAGTTGCTGAGCATAATAAAAATGGTGAGCCATATGATATAAACAAAGTTAAGCAAAGATTACAAGAATGTTATAATTTAAATAGTGCTGAATTGGACTTATCAAATCTTGGAATAATTTTTTTACCTAGTGAGATATTTAAATATCTTACTAATTTACAATATTTTGACTGTAGCTCCAACTGCGACCTTAAATCATTAGACCTCATCAATTGCAAAAATTTACAAATGTTGGGCTGTTCTTTTTGCCCGAATCTTTTATCATTAGATTTAACTAACTGCGCAAATTTACAAAAATTGAACTATTATGGCTGCACAAAGCTTACGTTATTAACGTTAACTGGCTGTATAGCTTTAAAAGACTTTACCGGTGAAAATTGTCAAAACCTTCAAATATATGGTGTCGATAATCTTAACACATATCCACAACAAGTTAGTATAGAATTACAAAAAATTATTAATTCTTTTAAAGAAGATTGATAATAATCCAAGATCAATTTGGTAAAAGTATAACTCAACTTCAGTTAAGTTAAGTTAACTTAACATGTTAGGTTTTAGGTTGGTTCGTCTCATTCTAAGCTTAACGCTGATTAACGATTATAATTAGTTGTCTCAAATGAGTTCTCTCCAAATTTTATCATACGCCATAAAGCTCCAAAAACCCATTCACATGTGTGTTTAATATTAACATTACGTGGCATATTCATGTGCATTGGGATTAATCCACTAAACACCTCTCCATCTCTTCGTCCAATAGCAGCATAAACTGTACCAACCGGTTTATTTTCACTGCAACTCGGCCCTGCAACGCCAGAGACGCTAACAGCCAGCGTTGCATCGCTTATTTTAAATATTCCGCGGAGACTCTCTCTTGTCACAATTTCACTTACAGCTCCATTTTTTTGCACCATTGATCTCGGAACGCCGAGTAAACTACATTTGGCATCATCAGAATAAACAACAAGTCCTGACAAAAAATAATTTGAAGCCCCAGAAAATTGTGTCAATCCACTACTTAATGCCCCTCCGGTGCACGATTCTCCTACAACCAACCTCTCTTTTCTAAGTAAAAGTTCTTCGTGTAATGCCCATTCTATCAATCCATCGTCAGAAAGAAATATAGATCGTTGTTTAATTGAACGAAGATCTTCAGCAGCAGCGTCAATCTCTTTTTTTTTCTCATCCTTGTTGCCGCTAATAATAACAGATAAATTTGTAAGTTTTGGGTATATTCCAAAGTTTATCCCCTCATATTTATCAACTAAAATATTTAATTGGTTAACAATCTCCTCTTCGCGTGTATGACAAAAATTTATCCTTTTATACAGGAGCGGCTTGCAACCGATATGCTTAACGAGAATTTTAAACAAATATTTATCAACCATTGTCTCCATCTCACAAGGGACGCCAGGTAACGGTATTATAATTTTGTTATTGTACTCTAAGACAACGCCTTGAATGCCGCCTAATTCATTTGGTATTAGTGACTTAGTAGCAACATTTGGTAATTTCAATAAAACTTCTAACGTCTTATCGTCATGAGTAAATCCCATACCACCTACAGATATTACAACATCACTACAATCGAGCGCTTGATGTAAAGTATAAGAAATATCAAAATCGCTACAAATATAAATTTTAGACAATTCATACCCATTAGCAGCCAATTTTGTAGCTAAATAATGGCTATTCGTATCTACAACGCTGCCATTTAAAATCTCATCTCCTATTATTAAAATTGATATCTTTTTCATCTTTTAACTCACTCT
>JAHFTJ010000067.1 GCA_023269435.1 Chlamydiota bacterium | reverse complement strand
CAATATTACACAAATGTGCAACTGATAGATTAATTTATCCTTTATGTCTTTATATTCAAAATACACCAGAAGTACAAACAATATTATTACCAGCTTTAATGCCTCCTACTAATGATGGAGAAACAACTAATAGAGAAGATTTTACTGATCCTATACAATTGAATGATTCTCCTGATAATAATCCTATGCCATTTACTACTGGTGTTTATAATCAAGAACCGATTACTTATAAACATCCATATACTTTGCTTGTACCTTCAATTACTCCAACATATACTAGCGTAAGATATACAAATAGAAAATATTGTTTATTTTACATAAATCTTACATTTGCATCTAATGATTATGCTTGGAATAGTGATGAATTTTATAACATGTCTATCAATTAAATAGGACTAAAAAGTCTGGATTATAAATATAAATAAATGACTAATCTAACGCGCGGATCAGAGATACTTCCATCAGATGAACAAAGAACATCATCATTAAATCAGAACCATAGGTCATTGTATCCTAATCCATTATCAGTTGGTCAAACAGATCATCAACAAATATTAAAACTACAAGCTGATACTTTATTTTTAAAACTTACACAGTTAGAAGATAAATTAAAACATTATAATAAACTAAAGAAAAAATGGAATACATTTAAAAATATTCTACGATATAGTAAATATCCTATAGCAATATTATTTGCTGGAGCTGATGTTGGATTAGCATTCATTCCAATTGTCGGAATACCATTAGCAATAATTAGTACTACAGTAACATTAGGCGAAGTTATTGGAGCTAATATTTTAGAAGATAGTTTTGTAAATATAAAAGTTAATAATTATAATAAAAAATGTAAACATATTAGTACATGGATTGATAGAATGTACTTATTTAAACAAGATACTTTATGTGATGGAGTTATAGATGCAAAAGAGATTGATCAATGGCGACAAATATTAAATGAATATGAAGAGAGTTTAAAAGAAATTACAAGTCCAAAAAACGAAGAGAAGATAGACATAAAGAAAATACAAGAACAAATCAATCTACTAATAAAAAGATCAAAAACGCACGAATTATAAATCCTACAATATATTTAAATCCTCCAACATCAAGTTATCAGGCATATTTGCCCTATGAATCTAATAAGAAGAAAAATAATTATTTACTAAATATTTGGAAGCATGAAACAGGTATTAAAATTAATTTTGATTTATGGAAACCATAAGGTCACAGACATCAAGATCTCTGACATACTTGTCCTACTAGTCCTGTATTTGTTATTAATTTTATAATTTTAAAGGTATTTTGTTTAAATTAATTTCTTAATTTTTGGTTAGAAATTCGTTAATTTTTTGAAATACATTACCAGTGGAAGCCCACGAGATTGGGCAGATTTTGAATTTAAAAACTCAGGTGGTACTATAATACCCGCTTAAATACTTGGCAGACTGAAGGACCTCCGGCATGTATTATTAAACACTCAGACTTAAAACACTACGCTAAATTCGGACCAGTGGCCAAAACTGCAAGTAACATTTTAAATTTTAATTTTTTGAGGAATTCTTTCGTCTGTTTTTATTTTACAATTTTTAATTTTAATCTGAAAATACAAAAATTTAGAAAAATTAATGTTTAACTTCTATATGAATTGGAAGAGTTCTGTCGTCTTTTTTATTTTGTAATTTTTTGATTTTTAGCATCCTTTTGTGAGACAAAGGTGCAAAAACATTTGAAAATCAAGTTCAAATTTTGATTTTTGATTTTGAATTTTGGTATCTTTTCTCAGATAAAAGTGCAAAATAATTTGAAAATCAAGTTCATATTTTGAATTTTGATTGTGAATTTTGGCATCTTTTTGTAAGAAAAAATGAAAAATTTGAAAATCAAAAATTTAGAAAAATGAATTTTTTTACTTATAAATGAAATGGGAGAGTTCTGGCGTCTCCTTTTCTAGTTTTGCAACTTTTTGATTTTTTGATTTTTTGCTGCGTTTTGTTGAGAAAACAGAGGGTACAAAAAATTGGAAAGTCAAGTTGCGAAATTAGAGGAGGAGGCGCCAGAGCTCTCCCTATACTACTAACTCGATTCCCAATCGATCAAGTAATAGAACGGAGCTTCTGTTTAATTGAACATTATATTTGGCGGACGAATATCCCAGTGGTAAACTCCATTACCTACAGCTTCAAGAGCTACTTCATACACCTCTTTGTACTCGTAGAACCGGTTTCGCAAAAGGAGATTCGACGTCTGCCAACATTTGCGAAAATACTGATCCCCACAGGTGATTGAACTGAAGAATCGTGTGGCAGTAATGAGTTAATGACATACCGCGGATCGTGTAAAAACACAGCAAAATACAGCTTATGTATCAAATTTCTGAAGTGGAAATGTTATCGAGTTAAGAAAATTAGCGAACTTCTTCCGGTCGCAATGACCACCCCCCCAATATTTTGAAGAGACTTTGATTACTAGCGGAAAGTCTTTCATTATCGACTCTAGTGGACGAAGAAAAATTGGTTTAATGCCATTTTTATGGAAATAACCAGTCAGCAACGAACAAGTCGAAAGGTATGTTATGCCGGAATGCAGAGGTGCGCCGTTCGAGCCACAAATGCGAAGTTCGCCAAGTCCAAAGCGGATAGTAGAAGAGGACATTTCGAAAAGCTGCTCATAATCGTTACGGGACACGGCCTCGACTTTATTCAACAAACTCCAGAAGAATTTGTAGTAGAACGTTGAGTCCTCGTTTGCTACAGAGTAGCTCACTAAGCGACTCACTTTGAAAATATCGTCGCTTAACCAGCCTTTCGACGTGATCTCCTGAACGTCGCATGTCGAAGTGTCAATGACAAACCCGAGCAGACGAGTTTCACTTCCCTGAGCCCAATACGGTCGACAGTAGGCCAGTTGATAGTAAACCACTTGGCGTCGAGATATTTCCTTAATTTACTTGTGCGAACGAACTTCGCCCACAATAGTCGGTACCTCCACGCCATTATGAACGATTCAAATCGCGATATCAATGTTTCGAAGTACATCATCATCATTTGAGCCAACAAGTGCGATTGTGCGTCCAAAGGATCGCGGAAGAGTGTAATGAATTCGAGGAGTATATATTCGGTTGCATCCAGTTTCTTGAAGAGAAAGGTTCCATTTTAGTATTAGTTGTTCTAAAATAACGATACATTCACTCTCAAG
>JAHFTJ010000035.1 GCA_023269435.1 Chlamydiota bacterium | reverse complement strand
CTCCATCTGATTTATTAAACTTTTTGCAACAACTTCAAGCATATTTTGGATATTATGCAGATTTACATACTAAAATTATTTCTTTGACAATGCCTTCTCAATTTATTGGTTTTCCAGATTCATGGGGCCCTCTTGTTACTGGGGTCAATAATAATGGTAATGGCGCAGCACACTATGTTGATTATGTAAACTTCATGGAATATTGCAACGCCTATCCAGATATTTCAAACAATGGTAACAATGCTTTGCCGCCAGTAGTTGAATCAGATATTAATTCATACATCACCTATCTTCCGTATAATAAAATGGGGCTGGGGATGTCAGTTGAAAATTGCAGTGGAGGTACAGTTATTTTAACAACTGATCAAGCTAGTGAATTAAGCGCTTTTGCAAATAGCAACGGTTTGGCTAATGTTTTTTTATGGGATATAACACAAGAGATAAATAGCACTGGTATTGCTTGTCCAATTGCTCAGGGCACCCTTTTTAATCAAATGTTTCCATATTCTGCAACTATTATCAATAATTTAAATACATCGTTAACTAAAACGGAGTATGCACAAATAAAATTTAAGCCAGGAGCGAGAGTATATACTGGTTTTAATCCCACTGCTACATCGCCCGATTTTGAACATGATCCAAATAATTAAGGTATGAGCATATCTTTTTTTAACTAAGCATTAAATAAATAGGTTGCAAGCCTTTAAAAAGTCATTGCGCTAAGGCGTCATAACTTTTTAAAGGCTTGTGCATTATATTGTACTTTAGTTCTTTTTATGATGTTTTTCTAGAAGACGTAAGCGTTGCTTCTTCATCAATTGTGTTTTTATGTAATCTTGAGACTTGATAATGTACTATTACAGCTTCCTCGTCTATATTTTCTCTGTCGTTTGGATTATCAATTGTGTAAATGTATGAAATTGGCAGTCTTTTAATTTCAACAATTGTTGGGTAGTGCAACACAACCTTTCTTAAACATACTTGATCAAATACAATTTTATTCAACGCTAAGCATCTTTCACATTCTTTTTTCCAAAATTGTAACAATTTTTTTGTAGATAATGTTGCATTTAAAAAAATAGTTCTAGTCAATATTTTTGTTTTGTCGTCTACTGGAACATTATCATTAATGCGTAAGGCTACGTCTGCATTACAATCATTAAAAAATACAGGATTTTTATTAAAGATGCTATCAGCATCCATCCAGATAAGAGGACGGTTGTGTTCTTCTAATTTCTTTAAAAGAAATTCAGGCTTAAAACAACAATTTGCACTCCACGACCCCTTGTTTGGTACTGATACTACATCATAATCTAAATTAAATTTTTTACACGATTTTATTAAATTTTCAGCTTCTTTTTCATAAAGTGAACCTTCTGTATAAAAACTTACGACCAATGGTTTTTTATTCAATTTTACATCTCCTTTTTTATTTATAAAATTAACAATATACAACAAACGAATAATAATTGTCGATGCTTTATGTGTATTTATTTTTTAAGAACTCACATTACGCAAAATGAGGAAATAAGAGGTATGAGAGATTTTGAAAAAACAATTTATTTAAAAATCGTAGTAATATTAAATTAATATTATGAGACTTTTTGAATAATATTGTGATTCAAAAGATCCATACATCTATTTTCTGCTTTTGCGTAATGTGAGTTAAGAACATAAAATATATCTTATGTATGTTTGATTGTAATTTTTTTTACTTGAGTTTTGTTAACTTAATAAAGATGTTAGTTTTTTTATTAATTCTTCTATAGTTTTTACTTCGTATTTTGATGGTTTCCAATTTTTAATATCTATTTCTTGTAGAATTCCTGTTAAAGATGTAATTATTTTCTCTGAAAAATTTTGTTTTCTTTTATCACGCTGTGTTAATGGAAACTCTCCCCTTAATTTTGATAGTATAGAATTTTTTGATTCACCGCTGCACTTTAATATAAAATTTTGTTTTTTTTCTATTGTACCAACCCTACTAGCTAATGCATAAGCCGCCTGTTTTGGCATGGCGTGTAATTTTTCTTTTAATGGCGTATCTTGTAGATTGTTATATAATTCGTAATATTGCAAGAAATTGTATGGTGTTTGGCGATTTCCGTACGTGTGTATTAACCATGAGGTAAATGCATTATCATTATAATTTTTTAGTAAACTTTGAGTTTTTTTTATCATTTGCGCATGTAATAAAATAGCTTGTGATGTTATAGATTTTACTTCACCTGTTATTTTTGTTAATTCTTTTAGATCTATTGATATGTCTACATTTTTTTGGGCATTACGTAATAATATCTCTTCCAGTATATTTTTTTCATTGATGTCGAGTTGTGATATCTTAAAGAAATTTAATGGAACATCCCTCTCTGATATCAACTTCATTTGTGTATTGTTTTTTTTATTTATCTCTTCAGATATTGATATGTTTAATTTCTTCATTTAAAAAATGGCGTGAGCGACCTTGTCAATAGTTCTTTAGACGCCTTTTCAAGAAAATCTTGAACGACAATCTCTACTATTGCTTTGGACTCTCTAGTCCTAATTGTTACTGTTTGATTTTTAGATTCACAATCACCAATGGTGAGGACGTAATTTACTTGGTCTAATTGTGCACATCTAACTTTTTTCCCTACAGTTTCTAAAGAATCGTCTATTTCACATAAAATACCACTTTGTGTAATTTGTTTTTTAACAATATTTGCATAGTTTATATGTCTCTCTGCTACGGTTATTATGCGAACTTGTTTAGGGCTTATCCATAAAGGAAATCTTCCAGCAAAGTGTTCTATGATTATGGCGAAAAACCTCTCTATTGAGCCGTAAATTGCCCTGTGCATCATTATTGGGCGTTTATATATACAATTATCTCCAGAATTGTATTCTAATTCAAATCGCTCTGGTAGTGCCATATCTAATTGGATTGTACCACACTGCCATGACCTACCTAGAACGTCTTTGACGTGAAGGTCTATTTTTGGACCATAAAATGCGCCATCGCCTTCGTTTATTTTATATGGAGCACCCCATTCTTCTAAAGCGCATCTTAACCCGTTTGTTGTTTTTTCCCAATCTTCGTCGCTACCAATTGTTTTTTTATTTGGTCGTGTAGATAATTCTAAATGATAGTCGAGCCCAAATGTTTTGTATATTGTATCCACAAGTTTTAAAACATTTATAATTTCAGATTTCACGTGGTCTATAGTCATAAAAATATGTGCGTCATCTTGATGAAAAGATCGCACACGCAATAAACCACTAAGAGAACCAGATAATTCATGTCTGTGTACGTTTCCTATTTCTGCAATTCTAAGTGGCAATTCACGGTAACTATGTTTTTTAGATGCATAATATAACATACACGCTGGACAATTCATTGGTTTTACAGCATATTCCATCTCATCAACGTTTAATGTATACATGTTTTCTCTGTAGTTTTCCCAATGACCAGACTTTTCCCATAATTTTTTATCTAATAACTGTGGTGTTTTAATTTCTTTATATCCAGCCTCACTATGTAATTCGCGCCAAAATTTTAATAAATTATTAAAAATTATCATTCCGTTCGGTTCAAATAGCGGCATCCCAGGAGCGCAATCTAAAAACGAAAACAATTGTAAACTTTTCCCTAAAATTCTATGGTCGCGTCTTTTTGCCTCTTCCAACATTATCAAATATTCTTTTAGAAGTTTTTTGTCTGGATATGATACTCCATAAATTCTAGTCAACATTTCACGTTTTTGATCACCACGCCAATGCGCAGCTGATGTTTTCATTAATTTTATAGCTTTTATTTTTGTAAATGATGATAGGTGCGGACCTCGGCACAGATCAAAAAATTCACCTTGTTGATATATGGTAATAATTGAGTTGTCTGAAAACTCGTTAATTAATTCTCCTTTATAAGGATTTTTTTTAAATTTTTCTAATGCTTCGTCTTTGTTTTTGAATGTCTCACGTTTTACTTTATAGTTTTCTTTAAGAACATTCTGTATTTCATCTTCTATTTTTTGAAAGTCGCCTTCACTTATATGTAAATCTGCAAAATCATAATAAAAACCCTCAGATATTGGCGGTCCAATTGTAGGCTTTGCATTTGGCCATAGACGCAATACCGCTTGAGCAAGAACGTGTGCAGATGTATGCCAAAATACATCTTTACCCCTGTGATCTTCAAACCCAATTATTTCTACACGATCCCCAGGTGTGATTTCATCAAAAAAATCTCTGTATTCCCCATTAACGAGCAATGCTATAGCCTCTTCCGGCTTTCTCATGTTTAATTTTTCTATAAGGTCGAAGCCATTAATTTTTTCTGAAATTACAACTTCTTTGTTATTGCATATTATCATAGTTAAAAATACCACTATACATCAGTTGTTATACTATCAGAACAACAAGAGATTTGCAAGGGTAGTGTTGAAGAATCCTAAATTTATCATAATGTTAATAACTACTATAATAGCGGAAAAAATGATTGCAGAAATTAAAGTTATTCGTCCAATGGTGCTTTTATAAAATTTTGGAAAATCAAGGGTCCACGCCATTGCTGCAGGTAAAAAAATAAGAAGTATCGCAACAAATGCGCCGGCATATTCAAGGGCCACCAAAAAGCCTCTTTGGTAAGAAAACACAAATACAAGCGGCGGGACAAATGTTAAAACAATTAAGAACACAACCCCACTAAAATTTTTTTTAATTTTCAACCCATCTGTCAAAAAACCAACTAAACTTAGTCCAACGCCCAAAAATGAAGTAATTATAGCAAAAAATGCAAAAAAATATGACCCTACTAGAACAAATTTATTGCGTACTATAAAAGAGAGCGGTTCGATTGCTGGCAGCCCATTACTCCACGCCCATGCCAAGCCATGTTCGCCGCGCAACGGGACTGATCCAAGAACGAGTAATTGCCATACAACGTTTACAATTAATGCTATTATGCTGCCTAAAATGATAACGCCAAACAGAATTTTTCGATCGCGTCCTAAATAATTTGTTAAATTAGGAATAATAATATGGTAGCCAAATGACGTTAATACAACTGGTGCTGCGTAAGCAAATGGCGTCCAATAATTATATTTAAGAAAATTTATTTGTATATGTTGCGGTATAAATATAATTAAAACAATGTATGATATTATCAATGCAACCATCAACAGGCGATTTATCATGTCAACATAACTTGTTCCTAGATATATAAAGCCCCCAAACAAAATTGGTAAGAAAAATTTTGAAGCCCAAGTTGGAATGGTTAATAAAAAAAGACCCTTACAAGCAGAAGCGAACAATGGAGCGCTTGCTGCAATATAAGCTGCCATTAAAGAATATAAAAGCAATAGATAAACTGACCATCCTAAAATTTGCCCCCAAGCTCCAAGTGTTTTTCCTGCAATACTAATTAAGTTCGCCTCTCCATTAACTGAACAATTTACATCTATAAAAAAACATCCACTTAACAACATGAATGCCCAACAGATAACGAATAAAACCATTGATGGGACAAAACCTATAAATCCTGTTGTTACTGGAAGCCCCAACATGCCAACGCCGATTGTAGTGCCAGCAACCAATAACACTCCCCCTAAAAAACGACTACGCTTTTGTCTCATATCTCCTTAAAATTTACTTAATGCTTATTACTCACCTTACGCAAAAGCAGAAAATGGATGTATGGATCTTTTGAATTACAATATTATTCAAAAAGCCTCGTAATATTAATTTAATATTACTACGATTTTTAAATAAATTGTTTTTTCAAAATCTCTCATACCTCCTATTTCCTCATTTTGCGTAAGGTGAGTTATTATAGCCCATTTGCATTACCTAATGGTATTATTTTTTATAAGTTATAGCTTTTGAAAAATTTAGTATTATATTGAAATAATCGTGGTATTTAATTTTTAATTGACAAAAAAAATTAAATCCATAATACTAATAATAGTTATTATGTAAATAAGGCAATTATGTTTCCAACCAACCAATACCAATCTCCTGCTAACCAATATCAACCTCTTTATGACGACATAAGTCAAAATCAACAAATTCAATACAATAACGATAACGATAATGATAACAATAAAACAATAAGCAATAACAACACTGAAGACGCTGTATATGTGCCCGGCTCTGCATCCATTAATAACAACAACGTTGCTAAAATAATATTTTCGCATGAAAAAATGGAGGAAAATTACTTATTAAAGTATGATAGAGAATTCTTCATTGAACTATTACAAAAATATACTAATTTATATAAAAAAGCCGATGATAACCTTAATTATGAAATTATGGCCGGATTTGTTGAAAAATGCATTGTACAACCAAACGTACAAGTTTTTGTTCGTGCAGACATTCATGGAGATCTTCGTAGTTTAATTGAAAATCTTAAAATTTTACGCAAACAAGGATTTCTTAACGAGAACTTTAAATGTGAACCAGGCAAACACATTATTTTCCTTGGCGATTATTGCGATCGTGGTATATATGGAACCGAAGTTCTTAAATTGTTAATTTATCTTGCTATGGAAAATCCAGACAAAGTACACTTAATTCGTGGCAATCACGAGTATGTACTATATAATAAGATGTACTCAAATGAAGATAATAATTTAAATGATCTTATTTGTACTGAAATAGGAGAGAGCGCATTAACTAAATTTTATGAAACTATGCCATTAGCACTTTATGTTGGCGTAAATTTTAATGGTTTATATAAATATATTTGCTTTGTTCATGGTTTTCCTGAATTAACAATGGATATGTCTCCTCTTTTGGACAAAGAGGAGAGAATATATATTTTTGTGCCAAAACATAGAAAATTTAGTAGTAGAGTGGGTGCTATTATAGAAGATAGCAACCATAAACTACATGAAGCCGCTAATCGAATAAATAATTTTTTTTATGAAAACATTGAACAGTTTAACGATCCAACAAACAAAGCACATTTAAACCAGTTTTTTAATTGGGGATGCGTTATTAACCAAAAAAATAATTATATTACAAATAAAAATAGTATGCGCGAGATGTTTTTAGGTACTCAATCTATTTTAGATTATCATCGTATTAGTAGTGAAAGTGAAATATTGTCTACATTTCGCGGACACGAACATTGTAAAATACGATCAATTGATAACCAAAAAGTTATAGCTATAACGCTTCCCGCTGGCATTAACGATGTGTATAAAATTAAAGAATTAGCATATTTGCTTAGATTAAATTTAAGTGAGGGCGGGTTGCTTGGGTGGAGAAAAACACAAGTGTGTAGAAACAGCCGTTTTGGTGAATCCACAGTCGGCGAAAAAGAATACGAACTTAATGAAATTGATCCTATATCCGAAAATTTAAAAACATAGCGCAATGCGCCATAGAGAAAAAAGCTTATTACCTAACCTTTTGCTTCATGATTTGCTATGATGATGCGTGTTTTTATTAGTGCATCTGCACTTAAACTTATACTGTCGATGCCGCAATCGACTAAGAATTTTGCAAATTCTGGATAGGTGGACGGGGCGTCTCCGCAGATCCCTATTTTACGATTTTTTGCTTTTGCTATGCGAATGACATGTTCGATCATGCGCTTTACAGCGTCACTCCTCTCATCATAAATGTCGGCAATCAATTCGTTGTCTCTATCTACGCCGAGGATCATTTGTGTTAAATCGTTACTTCCTATGCTAAACCCGTCAAAGATGTCGCAAAATTGATCTACTAAAATTACGTTGCTTGGGATTTCGCACATCACATAAACTTCAAGGTCGTTTTTCCCTTTTACGAGACCGTTTTTTTTCATTGCTTGGATTACTTTCTCCCCTTCTTTTGGGGTTCTGCACATAGGAATCATAACTTTTAAATTTTTCAACCCAAACTCTTCCCTGACTTTTTTGATAGCTTTACACTCTAATGCGAACCCTTCTTTATATCCGTCTTTGTAATATCTGGAAGCGCCTCTCCAGCCAATCATTGGATTCTCCTCCTTCGGTTCAAAATATTTTCCACCAATGAGGTTTATGTATTCGTTGGTTTTAAAGTCGCTGAATCGTAAAATAACATCTCTTGGATGAAAGGCTGCTGCTATTGTCGCAACACCCATAGCTAATTTATCTACAAAAAATTGACTTTTGTCGGAGTATCCAAATGTAAGCAAATTGATTTGTTCTATAATTTGCAAATCTTTTACCTCTTCAAATTTTATTAATGCCATCGGATGTATACGTATACATTCATTGATAATGAACTCTTCGCGGGCAAGTCCAACGCCATCACTTGGCAACAGGCTCAGCGCAAACGCCTCATCTGGATAACTTACGTTTAACATGATTTTAGTTTTTGGGCTTGGTATTTTTTGCACATCTATAGTATTTATTTTAAACTCAAGAAGTCCATTATAAATAACTCCGACCTCACCACCAGAACAATCTACAGTAATAGGCTCTCCATTTTTTATGAGAGACGTGGCATTTGTTGTTCCAACAACACACGAAAGACCGAGCTCTCTGCTGACGATGGCCGCATGGGACGTTCTTCCACCACGATTTGTAACAATAGCTGAAGCGATACGCATAATTGGCATCCAGTCTGGGTCTGTTTTATCGGTAACTAAAATTTCGCCATGTTTAAATTGATCCATCTCTTTTATGTTATTAATAACTCGTGCAACTCCTGTTGCTATTTTATTGCCAACGCTTTTTCCTGTTGTAATAATTGATGATTTTTGCGTGAGAATATATTCATTGATAATATTTTGATTTTTTTGAGACTGAACAGTCTCTGGCCTTGCTTGGACAATATAAAGTTGGTTGGTCTCACCGTCTTTGGCCCATTCTATGTCCATTGGAGTCCATTTTTTATTTTTTTTACTGTAATGATCTTCGATGTCGATAGCCCATTTTGCTAATTGTAAGACCTCTTCATCATTGATGCAAAATTTTTTTCTATCTTCAAGAGGCGTATCAATTGTTTTAGTGATATTTTTTAAATAGACAATCTTTACAGCTTTCTCTCCAATAATTTTATTTATGATTGGTTTGTATCCTTGTTTTAATGTGGGCTTGAAAACATAAAATTCATCTGGATTTACTGTCCCTTGGACTATGCTCTCTCCAAGGCCATAACTCCCAGTGACATAAACTACATTTTGAAATCCACTCTCTGTGTCTAAAGTAAATATCACACCAGCGCTGGCAAGGTCTGATCTAATCATTTTTTGTACGCCAATTGAAAGATATGAACTTAGGTGGTCTATTTTTTGTTCGCAACGATATGCGATGGCACGATTTGTGAAAAGAGAGGCAAAACATTGTTTGCAGGCTGCAATGACCTCTTTTTCCCCTGAAATATTGAGATATGTCTCTTGTTGTCCGGCAAAACTCGCCGTTGGGAGATCTTCGGAAGTTGCTGATGACCGTATTGCGACATCAATATTTTTTAATTTGTATTGCGAGGATAAATTGTGATATGCATCGACAATCTCATTTTGTAAATCTGATGGGATTTCACAGTTTAATATTATCTCTCTGGCTTTTTCACCAATAAATGCTAGGCTATTAGTATCTTTGTGATTTAGTTGGCTTAGTACCTCCCTGAGAGAATTAAAACCCCCTGATTTTTCAAGGATATGTTTGTAAGCATAAACTGTAATTGCAAACCCAGGCGGCACTTGAATTTTTTTTCTTTTTAAATTGTTGTGCATTTCGCCTAAAGAGGCATTTTTCCCGCCAACTAATTCGATATCGTCGATGCCAATTTCATTAAACCATAAGATATAGGATTTAAATTTTGATTTTTTCATTATTTTGCATAAGGTGAGTTTTTAAAAAAGTTTGTTGATTTTTTTATAACCGTGATAAATTAACGGGAGAGACGCTATAAGATAAAATGGCCAATAGCGACTTTTTAATTCTAAAACCACTTGTCCATTGTCTGAAAAGAAAAAGAGAAACCACGCGATGGTAAAAAGGGTTGAACCTATTGAAAGAAAAAGTATTGCACTTAGAGATGAGCGCTCTTCCTCTTCGTTATCTGTATTTTCTTGGTTTTCTTTATTTTTTTCTTCATTTTTATTCTCATACACTTCGTCTTTATAATCGTTATATGGGACGCCGTGTTGTTTTGATCTTTTGTTTGGTGCATACGGAGGGTCATATAGCGACGCCAAACTGTCTCCTGTTTCGTACAAGCTATCGTTGATTGGTTTTGTATTTAACGAGGAGCCACAATATTTACAGACGGTTGCATTAATGTCTATATCGCCTTCGCAAAACGGACACATCTTGACTTTTGTTTTTACGCCCATTTTTTTATTTTAAAGATTATTACTAATAAAGAAAAGCAATTGGTGTTATAATTTTATCTATGAACTATGATGTTGTGTTTATCGGTGGTGGGCCAGGTGGCTATGGCGCCGCTATTAAGGCGTCATCTAATGGGCTGAGGGTCGCTTTAATAGAAAAAAATAAAGTAGGTGGTACGTGTTTGCATGTTGGTTGCATACCAACAAAAACATTAATTGCAAGCAGTGCAGTCGTTCAAACCATTAATTCTGCAAAAAAATTTGGAATAGACATCGACTGTTATTCGATAGACTACAAGAGAATAAAAGAACGAAAAGATGAAATAGTAAATAAATTGCATAATAGTGTGATAACGCTTTTAAAAACACATGGTGTCGATCTTTTTTATGGAGAGGGGTCGTTTCTTTCGCGAAATAAAATCAAAGTTATTGGTAAAGAAAATGCGATAATTGATGTTAAGAATGTCATTATTGCGACAGGATCTACAACATCGTCGATCAATTCATTAGATGTAGACGGTAAAAAAATTCATGATTCCACGACAATTTTAGAGATGAAGTCGCTCCCTAAAAAATTAACAATTCTTGGAGGCGGTTATATAGGATGTGAATTTGCATCATTATATTCTGAATTAGGGGTTAAGATAACAATTGTAGAGGCGATGCCGACAATTATATCTACACACAGTAAGAATATAAGCAGAACGCTTGCAGAGTCGCTTAAGAAAAAAGGTGTAGATGTAAGATGCAATGTAAAAATGGATGGGTGTAAAACTAACGATGAATTTGTTGAATTAACGTTGAATGATGGTTCGACAATAAAGAGTGATGTTTTGCTTATTTCCGTTGGACGCAAACCATACACTCATGGATTAAATTTAAATGCGGTGGGTCTCTCTACCGATGAACATGGTTTTATTAGTGTAAATGAAAAAATGGAAACAACAATAGATGGTATATATGCAATTGGCGATGTAACAGGGGTCTCAATGCTTGCACATGTGGCCTCACATCAGGGTTCTGTTGCAGTAGATCAGATAATTGGATGTAATACAATAATTAATTACGATGCAATTCCAGCCGTTATATTTACGCATCCAGAGATCGCTACGGTTGGATTGAATTTAGAGAGAGCGACATCTAGAGGTTATAAAGCAGCGTCTGCAATTGTTCCATTTACGGCGCTTAGCAAGGCTATTGTTGATGGATATACTGATGGATATGGAGAAATAATATATGAGCCAACAACTGGCAGAATATTAGGAGCCTCTATTATAGGTAACGATGCTGGTAATTTAATAGCTGAAATGGTATTGGCTATAAATTGCGAACTCACGGTAGAGTCCATTTTTGATACAATGCATGCTCATCCAACCCTTTCAGAAGGATGGGGAGAGGCTGCAGCAATTTTAATCAACTCCATAACGAGATAATTGCAAAATGTGGATATAAATCTAACATATACACAAAAAAACTCAAAAGTTGACTTTTGAGTTCGCTGGTACCCTCATCTTTTTAAGTTGTTTGCATCGCTCAACTTATTCAAGCTGAGCCACTTCGACGTCGCTACGCTACTTCAAATATGTGGCGCCGGCTTTGTCAAATTCCCAACTTTTGAATTCATTTGTGTATAGCTTTTGAAAAATTTAGTATTGCATTGAAATAGTCGTAGTATTTATTTTGTAGTTTACAAAAAAAAATAAATTAATTATAATTATAATCAATATATAAATAAGGTAATATTATGATTCCGCACCAACAAAATCAATCCTTTTATTATAAAAGTTGTGAAGGTGATGGCATAGATCAAAATCAACAAAATCAACAAAATCAACAAAATCAACAAAATCAACAAATTCAACAGGGTAGTTATGATAATATTCTTGGCATTAACAAAAACCACAGCGATTCCCGCTAACCTCTACAAGGCCCTTTTTTAGGAGCATTTAAAAATAAGATTTCGTAAACTTGTGATAAATGTTTTACAATTATTGGAGGTCAAAACATGGCATCACAGTTC
>JAHFTJ010000066.1 GCA_023269435.1 Chlamydiota bacterium | reverse complement strand
TATGATAAAGATAGTAAGAGCTAGGTCATAGTGATCATGAACCGCCGTATACGGTTCCGTACGTACGGTGGTGTGAGAGGACGGGGGCTTTTAAAACCCCCTCCTACTCGATAGACGACTTGGAAAAATAAAATTAACGTTTAGAGAATTGGAACGATTTGCGTGCGCCTGGTTGACCGTATTTCTTACGTTCTCTTTTACGAGGATCACGAGTTAAATACCCTTTCTCTTTTAAAGGTTTTCTTCGTTCTTCATCGTCTTTTACCAATGCGCGCGAAATGCCATGTCTAACAGCAACTGCTTGACCTGCAGGACCACCGCCCTTAACATTTATAATAAAATCAGCGCCTTCTATATTACAAACACCAACTGGTGATTTAACAATATCTTGATAGAATTGAAGGGGAAAATACTCAACTAGTTGTTTTCCATTCACTACAATTTCTCCACTCCCTTTTCTCATAAAAACTCTAGCTACTGCTGTTTTTCTTCTTCCAGTGCCATTGCTGACATTTTTTGAAATTTTCATAAATTAACCCAACCTCCAAATATTAAATAGACACAACAATTGGCTTCTGAGCATCCATTTTATGCTTTTCTCCAGCAAATATACGTAATTTTTTAAACATAGCACGCCCAAGTTTAGTTTTAGGCATCATTCCTCTAATTGCATGCTCTAAAATTCTTTCTGGATGTCTTTCCATCATAACTCTATATGGAATTTCTTTTAACCCACCCATATAACCACTATGATGACGATATACAATTTGCGCTTCTTTTGATCCAGTAACTTTAACATCTTTAGCATTAACAATAATCACACCATCACCACAATCGGCGTTAGGGGTAAATGTTGATTTATGTTTTCCGCGTAATATCTTAGCAATTTCACTAGACAACCTTCCTAATGTTTTTCCATTAGCGTCAAACAAATACCACTTTAATTCTTTTTCGCTCTTCTTAAAGAACTTTGTCATCTTCTTACAATCTCTTATCATGACACAAACCTTTCAATTAAATTTTCCAACCATAATACATCAATTCATTATTATCACACAAGTTAAAAATCAAATCAAATAGTAAAATTGGCTAAAAGAAGCCACAACCTAAGAATCATGCATATGCGGCATCAAACTGAATACTACAAGGAAAGAGAAGCTTATCTATTACATATTCTATTTTATTTAGATAGACAAAAGTCATTATTTTTTTTAACACCATATATGCTGGCATTGTAATAAAAAACCATAAAGATATATTTAAAAAAATTTCCTTGCTATTATTTACTATAGCTAACACAGAAACGGCTAATTCTTTTAGATAGACAATATTACGTTGTTTAATGATCAATGGCGTTAACACTATTAAAGTTATTAAGCGAAAAATTCCATGAGCAATATTACCAACTAAAGCACTAATATTGTAAAATGTCCTCAAAAATCCTAGCGACCCACTCAACAATGTTAAACGAAATTTTTTACACCAGTTAAATTCTTCGCTATGTTGACTGAAAACTGTTACGCCAAAAAGAGCAAATGGTGTATCAATTACTGCATCAATATCTTTTGCTAACGTTGACAAATACAAAATTCGATACATTATATTTTTATTTATGATGTATTCGGCAGAATTATTAATCATAATATTACAATAACACAGATCAATTATTTATATGAAATATTAAAAATCATTTTAGTAGTAGTATAATTAAAAATATGATACAATATTTTATATGAACATTAGGATCAATGTTAATACTTTTATTTTTTCGCCAACTCAAAAGAGTGCGGATTGGCATAAACGCAGTTCATACCAATTAGGAATAAAGAGTTCTGACGCCTTTGATCTTAATCCAATGCGTAAGCATAAATCTGTTAAAAATACATTTTTAAAACGTTTAAAAAAAAAATTTGACATTGACATTGATAGTGAAAGCCAAATACCATCTTTTGATGATTACTATGAATTATTTAAAGATGATAAATCTTCAGAACTAACTTATAATTTGCCATTATTAAAACAAAATTCATTTTTTGAAAAAAACAAAGAATTTATATCTATGCACATTGTTGAAAAAGACGAAAAAGTGAAAAATGAAGATTTATTAATGTCAAAAATAAATTTAATACACTGTATGAAAGGAAGTTTAATGACTGATTACAATGGATTTGTATTTTTAAAAATACCGAATAAAATAATAAATTCAATGTCGCAACTTTTTAAAACACTTGATTGTGAATTTAACTCTTCATCCTTTCACCTAATTAATAGCGAAGAAGTTTACGTCCCTGTAATATTGCCAAATGAAACTCTATGCGGAAAAAAAAATTTTTCTGAAATTGGGGAAAATGTTTACTTTGCAATAAGCGGTATAAAATGTTGTAAAACATCTTTTTTGGATGGTATTTCAAAAGCATGGTATCTAACAATAAAATCACACAATTTAGAAGCTATAAGGCAAAAATATGGTTTAATTGGCATGTTAAACGGTCAAGAATTCACTTGTATAATAGCTGTTAAAAAAGGCGAACCAATAAAAAGAGAAATTTTATTCCACATTAGTCCGACCTATCTAGTAGTTTAACAAACTCACTCTCTGTTATTATTTTCACCCCTAATTTTTCAGCATTTGCTAATTTAGACCCGCTCTCATCTCCAACTAAAACAAAGTCTGTCTTTGAGCTAACAGAACTACCAACATGACCACCTCTTTCAACGATAAGCTCAGTTGCTTCTAGTCGTGTATAATGTGGTAGCTTACCAGTTAATACAAACATCTTATTGTAAAATGAATGGTTGTTTTTTTGTTTAACAGATAATTCTGGTTTTACCCCTAACTCTATTAATTCGTAAACTTCGCGTACATTTGATTGATTTGAAAAAAAATCAATAACTGATTCTGCTGCCTTTGGTCCAACTCCATCTATAGTTAATAATTCGTTATACGTGATATTTATAAGATTATTTATCTCTTTTACATAATCTGCTATAATAGCTGCTGTGCTGGCCCCTATATGGTGGATATCTAACGAAAAAATCAATCGTGAAAGGGTGGTTTTTTTTGATCTCTCTATACTATTGAGTAAATTACATATAGATTTATCCTTAAATCCTTCTATTTGAGTAAGTTCAGCTTTGGTTAATCTGTAGATATCAGAAATTTTTTGAACAAAACCATTTTCTAATAGTTTAGCTAACACTTTATCACCAATATGATCAATGTTCATAGCTCCTTTAGCAACAAAAAACATAAGTCGTCGCAAATGCTTCGATTTACACATTTTATTCACACATTTTACAGCAACTTCACCTTCGATATTTATTACACTGGAACCGCAACTTGGACATTTAGTCGGCATATTCCATTTTATCGACCAATTTTTGCGCATA
>JAHFTJ010000003.1 GCA_023269435.1 Chlamydiota bacterium | reverse complement strand
ATAAAATTTTAATTTATATATAAATGCTCAGATATGACACGCTAAATGTATCGAGATACTCATTTTTGAGTATGAATTCAACTCCTATAGATATTGATGAATTTCAGCGGGAATCGCTGTACTATCTTCAATAGTAAATCAAGCAATTGAAAAGTCTGAGTCTTTGTTGCGTTCTTGCAAACAGAAAATAGAATATTTTTTTATAGAAAAATTTAATGATATATCCATACACATGGATTATAGAAATATGTCTGAAATTGATAAACAAAAACTGAAAAACACCTTAAAAGCATTTAGCCCTTTTTATTATCCTGAAACAATTGATGACCCATTTGTTCAATTTTTTGGAGTAGAAGAAAATGTTGATACTATGCAAAGTTTAAGAAAATTTGCAAATAATGCTTTACAAAAGTTTAAATCACAGCTTGATAACAAAAATGAGTTTTTCGATAAAATTCATGATGAATTACAAGGAAAAATAGGTAATTTTATCAGAAACACAGAATCAAAACATAAAGACTTACTGCCAATGATAGTGGTAGAAATAAATAAAGATAATATTAATCAATATGGTAACGTTGGAATAGAAATCAACAAACATCAACATGTAGATGTTTTACAAAATCAAGAGCAACAATTAGAGCAAGAATTGAGACTTGAATTGGAAAGTTATAACTATTATGGTTCTCCTCGTTTTTATAATGAAGTTGATTGGGATGATAGAATAGCTACTGATTTTATATCTACTATAACGAAATCAGATACGTGGAATAAAGACAATTTAAGTGTAATGAAATTATCAGAATTTATGAAAAAAGTAACTTCTTACAGAGACGAATATTATAAAATATTTGATGATAATATATATGCTACACGTAATTTTTGTTATTCAATCGATGAACGACACACTGTGTTTTATAAATTACAACGCCCAGCTTCTCAACTTCTTGCTATAAAAACAGGCGATAACAATTTAAAGTTTGTAATGTTATCTGAAAAAGAGGCTTTTTTCTATAAATTATTTTTGCAAAAGGAATACGAAAATAATAGACTACAAAATATTTTTTTGATTCAATCGTGCGGAACACCTTTTGTACAAAATAAATTTTTAAATATAAATATAGACAGAACTGTAGAAAACGCTTTGAAAAGAGGGCTTTTGCAAGCTAATATATTTAATTGTGATTCTCATTATCTTATAAAACATTCAGATGAGACAATTGATTGGATAAGAACAAACGCAGATACTACAAATATTAAAAAAAAATTTTTAAAACTTAAAGTTGAGAATCATCCATTAAACAAACATTTGTTGTATAGCAGTAACATTATAGATTCTGGAAAAGAAGGCTCTGATTATGGATGTTTGTATAGATATAACGAAAAAAACCAAAATTTTGATCCAAACTCTATTAAAAGGTTAAGTGAAAGAGAGATATATACTTTAAATAAATGTAAAGTAAAATACCTTGCTCCAGAGCAAATTAAATACATGAATGATAATTATTTGGATGAATTATGTACAAAAGAGCAGTTTGGTGCCGTTATAAAACATAACATTAAGTGGATAGACAAGTTAAATTATAAAATGATGATGTTTATTGAACCAAGATACGTTAATCTTCTTACAAGAGTTAATTTAATTAATTCTGTTCCAGAAAGTATTATAAAAGAACTTAAATTAGAACATTACAAAAATGTCGAAATGAATAATTTGTCAATGCTCTCTATAGAGCAAATAGGTTGGCTAACAGACATAAAATTGTTTGAACAAAAACTTCCTATTGGTTTAATTCACCATATTAATGGCAGTTTGTTATCACAATTAAATAAAAATTTTTACCTCTATTTAACAAACCATCAATTAAGTTCACTAGGGAATAACATTGAAATGAGTGGCGACATTAACGTGGAAATGTTAAAAAAATTCAACAACAATCAACTTTCCAATGTCAATGATAAAGCAATAAATTACATATTCACGAAAGACCTCGGAACATTCACAACTTTAATTATTAGACAACCAAATTTGATAAACAAATTAAGTGGAGCTAACGTAGCATTAATAAATGATGCTGATTTGATAAAAACACTCAACAACAACCAACTCTCTTATGTCAATGCTGAAGTAATAAATAACATATTCAAGGATGATCTCAACACATTTAATAGGCTAATCGATAGAGGACCGAATTTAATAAGTAAGTTAAATGAAGCTAACATAACATCAATAAATGATGTTGATTTGATAAAAACACTCAACAACAACCAACTCTCTTATGTCAATGCTGAAGTAATAAATAACATATTCACGAATAACTTCGAGACATTCAAAGCTTTAATTGATAAAGAACCAAATTTGATAAACAAATTAAGCGAAGTTAGCATAGCATTAATAAATGATGTTGAATTGATAAAAAAACTCAACAACAATCAACTCTCTCATGTTAATGATGGAGCAATAAATAACATATTCACGAATTACCTCGAAACATTTAAAGCTTTAATTACTAAACAACCAAATTTGATAAACAAATTAAGCGAAGTTAGCATAGCATCAATAAATGATGTTGATTTGATAAAAAAACTTAACAACAATCAACTCTCTCATGTTAATGATGGAGCAATAAATAACATATTCACGAATTACTTCGAAACATTTAAAGCTTTAATTACTAAACAACCAAATTTGATAAATAAATTGCTTAAAGACAATTTTTTAAATTTACTACAGAATGATGATGATTTAAAAATAATAATAAAACAACGAATGCAAGATGTTGGTTTTGTAAGGCAGTTATTACAAGGTAATAACGATAACATAATCAATCGATTTATAATTCCAAATCTTGATGCAGATACAATTAGTATTTTATATAATGAAAATAATTTACATGTAAATAACATACAACATTGTAATCAAGGTCAATGTAAAGATTTTAGCAATATTAAATTAGTTAGAAATTTAAAAAATGAACAACTGCCTTATATTTCAAATGGATTAGTAAAAGAAGTTAGTCTACTAAAAGTTCATCATTTGTTGCCTGGACAAATTGCATATGCTACTAAATTACAAAAATTGGCACTCTATGTGACAACAATAGCTTTAGGCGTTTTGTCTATTTTAACTGCTATTTTACTATCTCCAACTCTTTTATTTTATAAAAAATACAATGTTGTTCGACGATTTTGGGATCGTAATTTTTTAGGCGTCGATTCAAAGCTTCATAGAATGTGGCTACTTTTCAGTTGACTATCTGCGGAACGCGGATTTTAAACCACTTTTCCATGAGTTGGTTATAACGTCCATTGTCAATTAATTTTTTGAGTCCATTATTAAAGAGCGTTATAAGTTCTGTATTTTCATTATTTAATGTAATTAATTTAACCCCTTCGGTAGTTAATGGATCAGAATTAATTGTCAGTTGATTGTAAGAGATGTTTTTTGCATAAGCATTGGCTTGTATCGTTGGGATTAAACAAGCATTGTATTTACCACTCCCTACATCGTTAAGTACACTCTGAATGCGATCATAAAATACTATTTCAACATTTGTATATTGAGACATAAGCTCTAGTTGAATTTCTGTTTTCTCTATGGCGACGATTTTACCGCCAAGATCTTTCAATGAAATTCCGCTCTCTTTTATTGGCACAATTAATACAGGCCCTGTTTTTATATATGTATTCGAAAAAGAGTATTTAGCATTATTAATTAGGTTTGATGTTAGAGATGATAAAGCCCCATCGTATTTGTTTAGTTTTAAGCCTTCTAGAAGATTGTCCCAGCTTGTGTTTATTAGTGTAAATTTCATTGTTTCGATGCGTGATATTTCTTGTAGTAGTTCATTAGAAAATGCAAACATATTGATAGTTTGACCTTTTAACTCAATTGGAAAAAATGTTGGATCAACGCCTATTCGGTAACATTGATTAGAGGTATCTTTTCCGCACCCTGAGATGAAGATTACCAATAGACTTATAAAGATTTTATTTATTTTTTTCACAGACAAGATAATATTATTTTAATGATCATTATTTTACATGAAAATTAATTTAAATATATAGAAAATTATCATCGACAATATTAATGCTGATGGGATTGTAATTATCCATGATAAAAAAATGTCTCTTACAAGCTTGAAATTTATAGAAGATATTCCCCTTGCAATTCCAACACCTAATACAGCTCCAACAATTGCGTGGGTTGTTGAAATTGGCAGCCCCATTTTTGAAGCGATTAATATTGTTGTAGCAGCGGCAAATTCAGCAGAAAAACCTCTCGTTGGGGTAAGTTGCGTAATTTTTTTACCTATAGTTTCTATAACGCGCCAGCCATAAGTGGCTAATCCTATTACTATGCCAATACCGCCAAATGCCAATAGCCATGGAGGAATATCTACGCTTGCAGATGTTATTTTTGAATTCTGTATGATATGAAAGATACCAGACATTGGCCCTACTGCGTTAGCTACATCGTTAGCCCCGTGTGCGAAGGCTACGAAACATGCTGTAATTATTTGCATTCCACCAAAAATTTTTTCTACACCATGAAAGTCGGCTGATATATGACTATCCCATTTTGTTTTATCTCTTGCATTATTGATTACTGTTGAGACAGAATTTATTATATTTGCAATTTCCTCTTTCATTTCGCCACTAGTAGCCAATTTTACATGCATAAGATATTTTTGAACTTTGTTCAAGTTGTGAATTTGTTGTTGTTGTCGAGGTGTAATGTGATGATTTATCTCGGTGTTTAGATGAATTTTTTTACATGCAAAATGACATATTATGCCACCTATAATACCTATTATTGTAGCTACTGCAATTACTAATACGAGTGAAATTTCAAACCTTCTTATCCCGTTTGCAAGTGTACTTATGATAAATATAAGAAGTGTTATAAAAACTAAAATTGGAGCTATCTTTTTTGTGGCAAGAAGTGGACTATAAGTGAAAAGTATTTTTTTTTGTATAAATGAAAAAATTATGAATGCTATAAATGCGCTTAAAGATGGAGATATTATCCAACTAATTACTATTGTACCTATGACTGGCCATTTTATTGCACTGTATGGAGCTACTATCAATCCAAAACCTAACACTGCCCCTACAATTGCATGTGTGGTTGAGACAGGCCATCTAAAAAAGGTTGCTATTTGGACCCACAATGCCGTTGATAATAATGCTGCCAACATTCCAAATATAAATAGCGTGGGTTCATCTTGAAATGCCAGAGGATTGATAATGCCATTTTGTATTGTCTCAGAGACATTAGACCCTAAAGTGAATGCCCCTGTAAATTCCAAAATTGCAGCTATTAAAATAGCAGTTTTTAATGTGATTGCCCCTGAACCAACTGAAGTTCCAACAGCGTTGGCTACGTCATTGGCCCCCATATTCCACAACATATAAAAACCAAGAGTTAACGTTAGTACTATTAAAAAAATTTCCATTTATTTAATGTCCAATAACATGCCGATTTTTAATGCTAGTTTTTCTGCGAAATGCGCCAATAAGCCTATCTCTTCTATTAATTTTATTGATAAATAAAAGTCAGCCATTTCTAAATCAGAATGATTTAGAAAAATTTCTTTTATTAATTTATGTTTTATTATATCTACCTCATGCTCTTTGAATGCTGTCTCCTCTATTTTAACATTCACTTTTTCAGCACTAACACCGCCGAAGGAAGCCTCTATAAGCTCATCTAAAGTTAATATGATATTTTTTGTATCCCAGCTAGTTTCAAATACTTTATTGACATACAATTGAAACTCTCTTTTTAAATTGTTTAAAAATACAATTGGACGCAATGTTAGAAGTTTTGCGATATCTTCGGCACAATCTGCTAAATTATCTTGTAGTGATAAAATTTCCAAAAAAGTATTTCGATCTATTACAAATAGAAAATTTTTTGGGAGCGATCTCCTGATGTCATTTTTTATTAAATCTGCTTCATGTTCGTAATCTGATACTTTTTTCGATAATTTTTCGATTTCATCTGATTTTAATTTATCTAGAGATTTGAAAATATATTCCAATTGCTCAAGACATAATGTAACCTTTTCCATGTGAAGTTGTAAATAGTCAAATGGTGCTTTATTGAATAGTCTGCTAAAGTAGTTCATAACATCAGTTTGTAGAAACGTAGAATTTTTTCCTACTTGAAAATGTAAATTTCGTTACTCACATAGTTTGCTTGTTTCTCCATCGACAAGTTGGTTGTACGTTTTGAATGCAACAATTGCATCTATTATTGTTTCAACAGTAAGTGTATATTTATGGTCATCTTCGTTGTATGATAAAGAAATAACTGATTGTAGGTTTATTCGTCGTGCTCCTGGAATACTTTCTACATACTTTTGATCGCATATGAGGTCGTTTAGCCTTTCCTTGGTTCCGTCTCCAATAAAAACCAAATATTTGTAACATTCTACTAAAATGTTATACATATTTTCCTCGCCTTCATTTGTAAGTATAATAACTGAATCATAACATGCTGTGATCAAATCTTTTAACATTGCTAGTTCTGTTGATTTAATTTTTTCTACTAAAGCATTATCAGTTTCTTGTTTGAGATTTAATATTTCCTGTGCTGTATTGCAATTTTTTATTTTTGTATTTAAGGCAACTATTTGGTTGTGCGTTTCATGATCTATTATATTTGTGTATCCAAGTGCAATAGAAATATTTTTTTGTAAATTAATTATTTTAATTAAAACTGTAGAATGTTGTATAGTTTTTGTATTGTCATTACATAATTCTTGTAAATAATTTTTTAAATTCGTAACTGCCTCTATATATTGATTTGGCATTTGTTTTCTTCTCATGATAGTTTCTTCACCACCCAGATAATCAAATGGCAAAAAATCATCGACGTTGAAACTGCTACGTCTTTCTGTGCCACCAATATTTAAGACAAATAACTTTCTGTTTGATATTAAATGGAAAGTTACGCTGCATGATCCTTTTCCACCAGAGCAACGACTCATTAATAAAGATCCAACTTTTATATACATTGTGTTTCTGTATGTATGTCTAGGTATGCCAATGTATATCTCATCATCTAACAAACGATCTTTAAAATTTTCAGGAATCGGAATGTCATTATTAACGTTAACGGCGTTGTTATGGTTAATTTGTTGTAAATTTTCTTGGAATGTATTAAAATTCGGCTAGAGCATTTCAAATAAATTATCAAATTCATTGCAATTTGTTTCTAATATTGCTCTATTGTTTCTATCGCACATATTATTTAAAATGTAGTTTACTTTACCAAGCAAAGTTTCATTATTAATAGGTTCTTCTGCTGGTCCAATCAAAAGAGTTCTATGAGTTCCATGTAGTTGGTTGTCGTGATATTGTGTAATATTGGTTTGGCGGTTGGTGTGTGATTGAGTATTATAAAATAATCTGCCTATATATTTAAATATCGGCGTTATAAAATTTATTATTTTTTGTAATATATATTTAGGTATTGTTCACAAATTTAAATTAATAGGTGGTTGTATATTATTATTATTTATATTCATGTTGGACCTTTTGTTTTTTTATTTCTTTTGCGACTAACTCTTCATATGATTTAAAATTAATGATTGCGTTGTACATAATGTCTAGCGTCAATACATATGGATGATAATGTTCTTTATCGGTGTTGTTGTCGTCTCTTTGCGAAAAAAAGACAGTTGATAATTTATCATATATAACTTCTTTAAAATTTGTTTTTTTTAAAAAAACTGAAAATTTGTAAAGTTGCGATAAAATAAAATATGTTCTCTCTTCATGTTTATTTGGTAACAAAATAATTGAGTTAAAACATGCATTAATAGAGTTTGTAAAGTATTCAATTGGATCAAATTGTAACTTAATGGTTTTGGAAAGATCTTTTAGTTCATCATTGCTTTTGCATTTATTAATACTATCAATATGACGTAAGTTTTTAAGTACAACACAATTATCTCTTGAATAACTATACATATTTTGTAGATTACAAATATCTCTTTGCAAGAAGTTAATGTGATTTAAAATTTCATTGTGTTGTATTGTTTTATCATTATTATCTCTTATTAACATTAAACAATTTACCAAATTTTCTATATTCCTATAATAATCATTAATTTTATTGACGTTAGCTTGATTAACTATAAAAGTAGTATTAGTTATTATTTTAAGAAAAAAATTATGAATGGATGGATCTTTTTGTTGTATATTGTCAATATTTAAATTGAATAATTTATTATTTGATAATAAAAAAAATGTTTTGTCTATTTTTAATAAAGATCCAATTTTCATATAAAAATCATTTTCATATCTATATGAACGATCGTTCAATGTCCATTTAAATTCGTTGGGAATTATTAACCCATTGACTGGCATTTGACTTTTTTTGAGAAAATTAGATAAATTTATAAAACTATCAATAGTAATTTTATTATATTGTCTATTTTGAGTTAGATTGTTGAAAATTGCTTTAAATATTTTTCCAAAAAAAACCTTTATTAAATTAAATATTTTTATTATGTTGCTAACAATAGTATTTTCTTTATATAAATTTATATTTGCATTATTATTTATAGGTGAAATCATATTATGATAATAAAGTATGTATGCGCAAAAGTCAATATTTATTGAAATATACGATCGAGATCTCTGTTCGTTAATTGAGTGTAAGAACCGTTTGGAATGTCTCCAAGAGACAAATTACCTATTTTGACTCTTTTTAATTCTACCAATGATAATTGAGCTTTATCTACTAAATATTTTATTTCGTGTCGTTTCCCATCTTTAAGGATAATGCTTAGAGTAGATCTTTTTACCATTTTTACTTTATATGGAGTTACAAGGTGATTGTCCACATACGTCCCTTTTTCAATTACTCTTATATGGTAGTCGCAGATTTTTTCGCCTACTTTAACAATGTATTCTTTCGAGATATTGTAAGATGGATGGACTACTCGGTTTGCAAATTCTCCATCATTAGTGAGAATAATCAATCCTTTTGCGTCTTTATCCAATCTGCCTACAGAAAATAGACGTTGGAGTTTTTTAGGGAATAAGTCAAAAATAATTTTTTCGCCGTCTATCCTTGTGTTTGAACATACGTATCCTACCGGCTTATTTAACATGTAATAGAGCATAGATTGTGGTTTATTTATTTGCTTTCCACTTACCTTGATAAAATCTTTTGTCGCATCTGCTTTACTTCCTAACTCTGTTACAACATGCCCGTTTACTACAACTAGACCCATTTCAATCATCTCATCTGATTTTCGTCTAGAGGCAATACCAGCCTCTTGAAGAATTTTATTTAATCTTTTCATGCTCATAAGATAGAAATTCTATCATATTTACTATAAATATTGATATAGTGAATTATATGGGGTTATTAGTTTTACTTAGACATGGGCAATCGATTTGGAATAAAAAAAATATCTTTACAGGGTGGGTTGATGTCCCGTTAAGTAAAGAAGGGATCGATGAGTCGATAGATGCCGGCGAAAAAATTGCTAATATAAATTTTGATATTGTATTTACATCTAATTTAATTCGCGCGCAAATGACAGGGTTTATTGCATTATCAAGAAATAAATTTGATAAGACTCCAGTTTTTGTTTCAGATGAATCAGATAAATGGCGCGAAATTTATTCTGTTGACGCCGCTAAATCTATTATCCCTGTTTATCGGTCATATGCTCTTAACGAGAGATATTATGGTGAGTTGCAAGGGAAAAATAAGGATAAAATAAAAAGCGAAGTTGGTGAAGAACAATTTAAATTATGGAGGCGCAGTTATAATATTGCTCCACCTGGTGGGGAGAGTTTGGAGATGACCGTAGAGAGAGCTATCCCATATTTTAAAGAGAATATAATCCCACATTTAAAAAATGGTAAAAATATTTTAGTTGCAGCTCATGGAAATTCTTTAAGAGGAATAGTTATGTTTTTAGATAAAATTACAAATGAGGAAATTCCTAAGTTAGATATTCCAACAGGCGTCCCTCTCTTTTATCATCAAGATAAAGTTGACGCATTAGAAGAAAAAATGATTTAAAGATTGGCAGACCTTTATTGTAAAATACTTAACAAGTGTTTAGTAACTTGCGTGCTTTCAATATTAAGAATATCTTCCATGTCATGTTGCAACATTTCTGTAATAATAGGAAATTTAGCTTTATCTTTTTTTTGCATTAAAAAAATCAACCTGACTAAATCTCCATAAAAATCTTCGCTATGATGTTCTAAATAATTACGAACATCAAACATTTCTGTCATCGTTATAAAATTCCCTATTTCGTTAACTAGCTGATCACAAAAAGATTTTTGTTTCGGATCAAAATTGTAAAAACAGAGATGCTTTTTAGTAAAATTAGATGTTCCAACAACTCTTATGATATCTAAACAATCAGCATCGTGAACGATACGTTGTATATCTGAGGAGAATTTTCCGTTTTTTGGATCTTTTTCTTTAATAGCTTGTGTATATTCCTGACCTTGCTCACTCATTTTAATATGACTAAATAATTTTTCTAAGGCTTCAGAACTTTCCGTATCCCAATAATCTCTTCCTTCTTCTTCTCTGGCCACATCATGAAAAGCTCCAGCTGTAGCTAAAAGAATTGGATTTTTTGTTTTTTCTCTTCCAAGTTTTTCATAAACTTTAGAAAGAAGTTGAGTCCATAAAGCAACTCGAACACAATGCATGGTTCCATGATGACTTCTAGATGGTGTTAATTGTTTATGAACTTTATTTACATGGTTTTTGTACCAATCATCACTTTTATTACTTAATTCAACCCTCACATTTGTTGCATCATTGCGGTAACTAGGGGTTTGAGGCATAGGCTCTTTATATAAAGGGAGTGCTATAGACTGAACAACTCTCCCAATTGCTACTTGGTTAGATGATTCTTCATTTACCTCAAATAAATTAGGTTCTATAAGTATAGATTGAATTTGAAAATGTAACTTAACTTGATGTTCAGAATAAGACCTTCCAAATCCCCGCCATTGATCGGGTAGATTTGGTGTTCCTAAAATTGGCATTAATATATTCACAATCTTTTTATTGATTAAACCAAAAAACTTTTGTTGTTTTTCTGTTGATGCATTTGATGCACTTTGTGTTTCTTTTAAAAAACTGCTAAATTTTAATGAAATTCTCGAAATTGATTCTTTATCATTTGAAAAAAAATTAATAATTTCTTCTAAATTTCTGATATGATCATCTGCTTTATATTTTTTATTTTTAGCACTATTAAGTATTTTGGTAAAAATTACATCAGAATATTCATCTACGTTTTTGGATAAAAGATTTGCTTCAACCTTTTTAATATATAAATCACACGTTTGCTTTGATGTTTGGTGTGTAATTTTTTTTTGAATTTGACGCATTCTTGCAATAATTTCTACCTGTTCTTCTTTGGGTAGACATTTTATTTTTTCAACAATAGAATTTTTAGAAAATCGTTTACATGCACCTAAGAAATGATCATAACCGTGCTTTCCACGGAAAAAGTCTAATATTCTATTAAATAAAGTTAATACTTTACCATCTTCTCTAATCATTGAATGATTTTTACAAGACAAGTAAATATTTTTTGTAAAAACAATAGAATCCATGATTAACCTATTAAAATTGATTATTAGTTTAATTATAAATTAAATCTTATTTATTTACAACCTCACCTGATACACAAAAAAACTAAAAAGTTGGCTTTTGACTTCGCTGGCATCCTCATCTTTTAAGTCGTCTGCATCGCTCAACTTATTCAAGTTGAGCTGCTTCGACGTCGCTACACTACTTCAAATATGTGGTGCCGGTTTTGTCAAATTCCCAACTTTTGAATTCATTTGTGTATACACAAAATGAGGAAATTCCTAAGCTAGACATTCCAACAGGTGTTCCTCTCTTTTATCATCAAGATAAAATTGTTCTAGATCAAAACTGAAATTATTAATTAAGTCATTTTCGATCTCTTCTAAATTGTATATTTTATTGGATTCTATATAAATAGACGTTGCTGGAATATCTATTGTTCTTATTTCTCCTTCTGTTGTATTTATGTTCAACCCAATGCTTACTGCAACTCGGTCACCTTTATTGTAACACATAATTCCAGCTATTTTTTTACCGTTTATTAATATGTCATTTGGCCATTTGAATGATGGGTTTAGAGGTAATTTTTTTATTAATTTAATTGTAGATAGAGCCAAAAGTTGTGCAAAAAGTGAAGATTCTAATCTTGGTGTAAATAAAAATGTTCCTAGCAAATTTTTATTTGGATAATCGATCCATTTGTCGCCCTTTCTTCCAATTCCATCAGTTTGATGGTGAGCAATAATGAAAAGATTCTCTATATTTGATTCGTTCATAGATCGCATAGCCCATTTATGAGTTGAATCGATTGTTGTAAAAATTTTTTTTTTAAAGTTCATTTTTGTATAATAAAATTATGTGGGATCCTCGGTTTTTACGTCGTATTGATTTTCGTGGCGTGGTAATTATTTTTTTGTTGATGACAATATCTCTTTTGGTAATTTATTCGACAACATGCGTTACGCATAACTTATTAAATAGTATATCATTTTCACATTTTTTTAAAAATCAAATACGATCATTTATTTTAGGTATAATTGTCTATCTTTTTGTAATATGCTTTGATTACAGAAAATTGAGAGAGTGGACTTGGTTTATATATGTTGGAATAGTAATTCTTTTAATTGGCCTTTATTTTACACCCCTTATTCACAATGTTAGAAGATGGTATAGATTTAGTTTTATCCCTTTCGACATTCAGCCTTCCGAATACGCCAAGTTGGCAGTAGTCCTTGCTTTAAGTTGGTTTTTAGAAAAAAAAATCAGCAAAATAGATAAATGGAAAACTTTTGCGCAAGCCTCTTTAATAGTTTTTATTCCGTTTGTTTTAATTTTAAAACAACCAGATTTGGGTAGCGCGTTAATTTTGTCTCCTATCACCCTTGTAATGTTTTATCTTAGCGGGATTAACCGTAAGATTATAATCGGACTTTCTGTTGTGGCTATTGTTATTTTTGGTGTCGTATCGTTAATTTTTTTACGAATTTTATCACACGAAGAGATGAGACCTTTATTTACGACAGTGTTAAAAGATTATCAATACGAGCGACTTAATCCAGATACATACCATCAAAAGGCTGGGCAGACAGCTATTGCACTTGGATCGATTTTTGGAAGTGGATTTTGCAAGAGTGAATATACGGGCCACAGTTGGTTACCATATGCTTACACAGATTCTGTCTTTGCGGCCTTTGCTGAAGAATTTGGATTAGTAGGAGCTTTTTTTCTTTTATTCTTATATTTTTGTTTAATTTATTTTAGTTTTCATGTAATTGAAGTAGCGAGAGACAATTTTGGGCGACTTCTCTCAGCTGGAATTTCTGTCTACTTTGCAATGCATGTATTGATTAACGTTGGGATGATGTGCGGATTTTTGCCTATTACTGGAGTTCCACTCGTCCTTATTACTTATGGAGGATCATCTGTGTTATCTTCGATGATCGCCTTAGGGTTATTGCAAAGCATTTATGCTAGAAGATTTACATTTTCATAAAGGGAGTTATGTGAAATATTTACTAGTTATTCTTTTTTTATTTTGTTGCTGCAGTTTTAAGCATCAACCAATCATGACTATGGAGAGTTATCAATGCATTCAAATTGGAGCTTCAGAGGAGGCGCTTGCCAAAGAGTATGGGAAACCGCACTCTATCACATATTTAGATACAGGGACCATTGTTTATGAATATGTTGAGCGTTTTCAAATCGGACAAACTCAAAATAGCATAGTTGAAATAAGACGTTATTTTTTTTATATCAAAGATGGCAAAGTTGTATCTAAATATGTGCGACTCTACGATAGACCTGGTTATGAATTTACAGGCGAGCTTTAACTTAATTAGTTTATTTTATCAGAGTTGAGTATGCAAAATGAGCATGTATTAGCCAAAAGATTCTGCTTACTATCATGATAAGGAGATAATGTAGCTAAAAATTTTGCCCCATCTTTAACATTTTTAAATGTATACGCAAATGCTTGACCTTTATAATCGCCATGCGAATCTGTAATAGTCACATGCGTGGCACCATTATTTTTTTCTACAATTATACCATGATATTTGTTGTTCTTTAAAAAAAGAACGCCAATTTTATCGTCACTAACAATTTTATTTAAATTTTCTTCATACACTTGTTCAGCATTAGATGCTAATTCAAAACAAATTTCATTTTTAATTCCATTTGAATAGAATTTCTTCACATCATCTATATTAAGCATGATATTTGCACTGTTGATTTCTATATGTTTATCAAAACCTTTTTGTAAAGCATCTTTTATATTGAAAAAGTTACCGTTAAGTAAACAGTCAGTTATCATAGATATAGCCATTGGCCCACATGAATTAATTCCTGTATTTTTTCCATTAAAATTGTATTGATTGCTATTAAGTGTACTTTTAAAAATTGCATTTTTAATAGCACTTTGTTGCAGCTCTCTTGTTCTAGCAGTTGCAGCTAAATCTTTTAATTCCGATCCATCAATCTGTGCATTGTCATCACGGGCAGTAAGACAATCATTATTAACAATCATGTCGATTTCATTGTAATCTGCATTTATCTCAGATGGCATTTGTAGATTAACTTGTAATGCGTTTGGATCAATTTGTAATTCGTTTTGACCAATTTGTAATTCGTTTGGATCAATTTGTAATTCGTTTGGATCAATTTGTGGTTTGGTTGGATTAAGTTGTAATATGGTTGGATCAGCTTGTGATATGTTTTGATTAGGTTGTAATTTGTTTTGATCAATTAGTAATATGTTTTGATTAATTCTATTAGGTGCAAATATGTTCATTATAGAATGTACAAGCCAACTAAATAATTTTTTTACAATATTAATAATTTTTGATATTGCATCACTAAAAGATTGAGTATTATTAATATTATGGTTGTTGACAATATCATTTTTTATTATTTTTTGCATAAATTCCTTTTTTCAAATTATTATATAATTATATGAAAAATTGTATTTTTTTACAATTAGAAAAAAGATTTTAATTTTTCAAAAAAACTTTTGGATTGTGGCGAGTTGTTTGCATTTTCTGTTTTAGAAAATTATTTCAATTGGAAAGTCTTGCTCTTTGATGCGTAGTATTTTGCCAGATTGTGTTCCATTTGAGATTGTTAGTCGATATGATGTGCCATATATTGTCGGTATGGTTTTTTGTCCCTAATGTTGTTTCTGTAAACTCGATTATAAACTTTTTTGTGATTGACAATCAATGTGAAGTAATGGTTTTTATATTTACATACATCTGTTGGCTATGCAATATAAATAGATACAACAATTTAATTTTTGCAACATATTTGTTGTCAACATTACAGAAAAAAGCCTGGGGAAAATTAGACGTAACATATATAATGACTATTATATTGTACGATATACCATGCAAAGGTTAATATAATGGACATTAAAAATTTCCCTTTTCCTGTCAAAAGGGCTTTAAAAAAATTTGGGTACGATCTTCGTGATGCTAGAAAAAGACGTCGAATTACAATGCAACTTGTTGCAGAAAGAGCATCGATTAGTCGTACGACTTTAAGTAAAATTGAAAATGGTGATGATGGGGTTTCCTTAGGAGCTTATGCTAAAGTTCTCTTTGCTTTAGGAATGATTGAACGATTAGTCGAATTAGCCGATCCAAAATTCGATTCATTGGGTCTAGGGCTGGAAGCTGATAATTTACCAAAACGTATTCATATTTCTAAAAAAGAAAAAGGGAAATAGCAAATGGAACAAACTATTTTGGTTTACGTGGATTTAATTGGCATTCCCATAAAAGTGGGTTATCTTTGGAGCAATCTTCGGCATGGACGAGAAAGTATGTCATTTGAATACGATCGCGATTGGTTAAATCATCCTAAACGGTTTTCATTAGATCCGGCTTTAAAGCTAATTTCCGGTTCTTTTCATGCAGCATCGGATAAACCTCTTTTTGGAGCAATGGATGATTCTGCGCCTGATCGTTGGGGTCGTTTACTTATGCGTCGCTTTGAAAGAAAAAATGCTGAACATGAAAATCGGACTGCACGTACTTTAAAGGAAATTGATTTTTTATTGATGGTTGACGACGAAGGAAGACAAGGCGCTTTGCGTTTTAAAAGAGAAGGACAAGGAACTTTTTTAACTACTTACGATAAAAATCATATTCCCCCCCTCCTTTCAGTTAATAAACTGTTTATTGCTGCAAATCATGTAATGCAAGAATCGGATACTGAAGAAGATATTCGATTCTTGCTTGCTCCAGGTTCCTCTCTTGGGGGAGCTAGACCAAAAGCTTCTGTAATTGACAAAGATGGCAATTTAGCTATTGCCAAATTTCCACGTAAAGATGATGAATTAAATGTAATCGCGTGGGAAGCAGTCGCTCTTTCTTTAGCAAGTAAAGCTAGAATTACAGTGCCGGAATGGCGTCTAGAGTTAGCAGGTTGTCGACAGATTCTTTTATCTAAAAGATTTGATCGTAAAAAAAATATTCGTATACCATTTTTGTCTGCAATGAGCATCTTGGGGGCGAAAGATAATGAAATGCATAGCTATCTTGAGATAGCAGATGCTATTAAACAAATGAGCTCTTTACCTAAAGAAGACTTGAGAGATTTATGGCGTCGCATTGTTTTTAATATTTTAATTTCTAACGTTGATGATCATTTGCGTAATCATGCGTTTCTTTATTCCGGTTTGTCCGGTTGGCGCTTATCCCCGGCATATGATTTAAATCCAACACCGACAGACATTAAACCAAGAATTTTATCTACTGCAATCGATTTAATAGATCCTAGCGCCTCCATTGATTTAGCAATTAACGTAGCTCATTATTTTGATCTTGACAACTCGCAAGCAAAAAATATTTCTAAAGAAGTTGCCTCAGCAACATCTTTATGGCGTGAAGAGGCTGTAAAATTTAAAATAAAAAAAAGAGAAATTGATCGCATGTCTTCTGCTTTTGAGCATGAAGATCTTCAAAAAGCGTTGCACCATGTTTAGTAGAAAACATCGTAACTAGAACAAACTTTACAAATTGAAAGTTAAATATTTCAAATTGGCGTTAATGTTAGCCAATTCTATTTTTTGATAAATCGTAGATTGCTCGGACTTGAGCATTTATTATTATTATATAATATCACGTGACATATTATTATGAAAAAGATAGTAAAAATGAAATTTGTTTAAAAAAAAGATTTTAATTTTTCAAAAAAACTTTTGGACTGTGGTGAGTTGTTTCCATTTTCTGTTTTAGAAAATTGTTCCAATATTTGTTTTTGTTCTGTAGATAAGTGAATTGGCGTCTCTACTATTATGTTGATTCGCATGTCACCCTTTCCTTTGCCATACACATTTGGAAGGCCTTGTTCTTTAATGCGTAGTACTTTGCCCGATTGTGTCCCATCTGGAATTGTTAGTCGATATGATGTGCCATATATTGTCGGTATGTCTTTTTTTGTACCCAAGGTTGCTTCTGTAAAGCTTATTGGAACATCCAACACTACATCATCGTTTTCTCGTTTAAATATATTATGTGGTTTTACTGTTACATATACATAGAGATCTCCTGGAGGGCCGCCGCCATCACCGGCATCTCCATACCCGCTCATTTTTAAACGCATTCCACTATCTACACCTGCAGGTAGTTGTATTTTTACAGTTTGTTTTTTCTTTGTCTTTCCGTTGCCTTGACAGGTTGGGCAAGCTTTAGCTATCATCGTTCCGCTGCCATGACAATGAGGGCATGTTGTTGTCATGCTAAAAAAACCTCTTGTCTGTTGCAAATGTCCACTTCCACTACATGTGGAACAAGTTTTTATGTCATTTTGGGATTTAGCGCCAGATCCATTACAAGATTCGCAATTGACGTTGCTGGTTATAATAGCTTCTTTGGTTACACCTTTTGCAGCCTCTTCAAATGAAATATTAATTTGAATTTTTTTGCTCATCCCTTGTTGAGCAAAACTCCCTGACCCACCTTCACCACCAAAGAAAGAGTCAAAAATAGATCCACCACCAGATGTGCTTGCATTACCGCCGAAGGCACCCATAAATGTTCGAAGAGCCTCTTCCATAGAAGAGAATCCTGCATGGCCACCTCCACCCATACCGGCCCCTTTGAGCCCTTCCTCTCCAAATTGATCGTAAATTTTACGTTTTTTTTCGTCAGACAAAGTCTCGTAAGCTTCAGAAACTTTTTTGAATTTATTTGAGGAGACCTCGTCGCCAGGATTTTTATCTGGATGATATTGTACAGCTTTTTTTCTGTATGCCTTTTTTATATCTTCAATTGAAGCATCACGTTGTATGTCTAATATTTGGTAGTAATCTGGCATAATTCAAAAGTTAGGTTTTTTACGATATTTTAATGCTTGTTTTTGTTTATTTTTTTCTACAACAGAAGGCTTATCTGCAAATCTCTTTGCTTTTATAATTTTCATTACACCTTCTTTGTCTAATTTTTTCTTTAAAATGAGCAAAGCTCTCTCTACAGATTCTCCCATTCGGACCTTTACTGAAGTCATCTTTTCATTTTCCTTTTATTTGAACTATTCAATACATTGTATTGTACCAATTCGACAAATAATTATCAAGTGTAATTCATACTCACATTACGCAAAATGAGGAAATAGGAGGTATGAGAGATTTTGAAAAAACAATTTATTTAAAAATCGTAGTAATATTAAACTAATATTATGAGACTTTTTGAATAATATTGTGATTCAAAAGATCCATACATCCATTTTCTGCTTTTGCGTAATGTGAGTTCATACTCTAGTGCATTGGAAAATATGGAATTTTTAAATCTTTTTGTCCAATTGGTTTTGTTTTGTGTAAATAGTTTATTATACGATCTAAATTATAAGATGTTTGTATTAAATTACAGTTTGGAATGAATTCTCGAACTACCTTTATATCAGACGTCGATATTAAACTTTTTTCTTCGCAGTATATTGAATATTTTTCGTTGTTTAAATTCGATCCCTTTAATGAAAAACACAACTCATTTTTGTTAGGAATTATTGTTATTGAATTATCTGTGGAAAATCCAATCAAAGAATTGTAGTGTGCAAGTGGGGTCGATGAACCATATGATAGAGATTTTGCTAATACAACGCCTATGCGGATAGATGTGAATCTTCCTGGCCCAGTGCAGACTGCGATGAGATCTATGGTGTCTAATGTTAGATTGTTACCCTCCAATATATCGATTATTATTGGCAAAAGATTTTTTGACTGATCTTTACTATCAAAATTTTTTTTGAATGTTATTATTTCATTTACAGAAATTGCAACAAAACTATCATTTTGACTTGTGTCTATGATTAAGGTTAACATGAATTGCAAATTATTGCACAATAGACTATTTAGATAAATAGGCAGATATTTTTTTATAGAGGTGTTGGTTTGACAGACGAAATTCCAAAAGATGAAGAAGAAAATAATGAAGATGATATTGCCCAGGCCCAAGATTTAGTTAATCTTTTAGGGGTAGGGGAAGTGAAAAAATTGAGATATAAATTAGATGAGGAATATCCAACTACACTCCCAGTCATAGTTTTGGCAAGACATTGTTATATGCCAGGGATGACAGTTCCTCTCCTTGTAGAGCCAGGCGCTTACTATGATTTGTTAAAAGAAGTAGCTAAAAGGGAAGATAAATATCTTTGTCTTGTATTGGCAAAAAATGAAGATCAAGATATTTATAAAGCTAATTTTAGTGATTTATACGACGTTGGTGTCGTCGCAAACATTTTACGTCTTGTCCCCATTTCGCACGAAGGTGGAGCGCAGGTGTTATTGAATATTGAAAAGAGGGTGAAAATTGTAAAGAGTGTATCTAAAAAAAATGCAAAATATCTTGTTGCTGAAATTAAATACCATAAAGAATTAGTCCCTGAAGGAAAACGTGAAATAATTACTGCGTATACTGGTAGTTTAATAAACATTATTAAAGAAATATTAACTTTGAATCCTCTTTTTAAGGAGGAGCTAGCTATTGTTTTACAACATTCTGAGTTTGCACAGCCGTGGAAAATTTGTGATTTTGCAGTAGCTCTAACTACCGCATCGAGAGAAGAGAGACAATCTATTTTAGCTGCTTTTGATTTATCTAAACGGATGAAGTTGGCCCTTGTTCTTTTAAAAAAAGAACTTGATATAAGCAAATTGCAAGCGGTCATAAATCAAAAAATAGAGGTGACAATATCAAAACACCAACGGGAATATTTTTTACGCGAGCAGTTGAAAGCGATTCAAAAAGAATTAGGGATGTCGAAAGACGATAAAAATATCGATATTGAAAAATTCAAAGAACGAGCTAGTAAACTTAAATTTACAGATGAAGCAAAGAAAGTATTTGATGATGAGATAGATAAGCTTGGCGTATTGGAGGTACAGTCTGCCGAATATGGAGTTGTAAGGGGATATATCGATTGGATAACTAGCCTGCCATGGGGGATAAGTGATAAAGAGAATGGCAATTTAACGTTGGCATCAAAAATTTTAGAAGAAGATCATTACGGGCTCAAAGATGTCAAAGAACGAATATTAGAGTATGTAAGTGTAGGTGTATTAAAAGGTGGGACGAGAGGGTATATTTTGTGTTTAGTTGGCCCTCCAGGTGTTGGTAAAACTAGTATTGGCAAAAGTATTGCTCGTGCGATTGGACGAAAATTTTTCAGATTTTCGCTTGGTGGAATGAGAGATGAATCAGAGATAAAAGGGCACCGAAGAACCTATGTTGGAGCTATGCCTGGCAAGATGATTCAAGCATTAAAAAGCACTGGCGTGCAGAATCCTATTATTATGTTAGATGAAATAGATAAGGTTGGGACAAGTTATCACGGAGATCCTGCCTCTGCGTTATTGGAAGTGTTAGATCAGGAGCAAAATAAAGATTTTCTCGATCATTATTTAGATGTTCGGTTCGATCTTTCAAATATTTTGTTTATTACAACTGCAAATACTGTTGATACTATACCAGCTGCATTGAAAGATAGGATGGAGATTATTAGATTATCTGGTTATCTCGAAGAAGAAAAAATGAAAATTGCAACAAAATATCTCGTCCCTAAAAATAGGGGAGAAGTTGGGTTAAAAGCCAATGATATTTATTTTAAGGCAGATGCCTTACATAAAATAATTCGAGAGTATTGCCGTGAGGCTGGTGTCAGGCAATTGGAAAAGACTATTAATAAAATTATGCGAAAAGTGGCAATGGAAAAGGTTAAAAGTGTTGAAGAAAAAGTTGAGTTTGTGGAAAAAACAGAGATAACAATTGATAATGTTGAAAAATATCTTGGAAAGCCTCTTTTTGCAGGTGAACGATTTTATGGAAAAGAAAAAATATATGGAGTCGCTACAGGGCTTGCTTGGACTTCTCTTGGAGGGTCGTTGCTTTATATTGAAGCTGTTAAACATAAAGGAAAAGATCGTCTTTTGTTGACTGGAAATGCCGGAGATATTATGAAAGAATCTGCCAACATAGCTCTTACATATTTGATGTCTGAACAAGATCGTTATTTACAAGCTGGTGTAGATTATTTCACTGGCGAAGAGTTTCATGTTCATGTTCCAGAAGGGGCAACTCCGAAGGATGGTCCATCTGCTGGAGTTACATTGACAACGGCCATTATTTCACTCCTTATAGGAAAGTCTGTTCCGTCAGATTTGGCTATGACTGGTGAGATAACGCTTAAGGGGAAAGTTCTCCCTATAGGAGGGCTTAAAGAAAAAATGTTAGCGGCTAAGAGGGAAAATATTAATGAGCTAATTGTCCCAAAAGAGAATAAACGCGATTATGATGAATTGCCGAATTATTTGAAAAAGGGGCTTAAAATGCATTTTGTTGATGATTATAAACAGATTTATAAGATAGTATTTGACGACTCCTCGAGAGAGATATAATGGAAGAGACTCAATTTAAAGATGAATGGCCTATTTATTCGCAACAAAAGTTAGTCCCTTCGCATAAATTAAAAGAACTCTCTGATCATATAAGAAGAAAGAACAAAACTATTGCTACTGTTAATGGATCATTTGATCTCCTTCATTCTGGGCACTTGCATATTTTATTCGAGGGGGCATGTCTGTGTGATGTTTTGATTGTGGCATTAAATACAGATGATTCTGTCGCCAGATATAAAGGCGATAAAAGGCCTATAATAACTTTGCAACATCGATTGCAAATGATGACAGCAATTGGATTTGTTGATTATGTAACTTGGTTTAGTGATGACGATCCTAGAAAAATTTTAGCTGACATCCGGCCGAATGTACATGTTAATGGTTCTGAATGGGGTGAAAATTGTATAGAGGCTAGTGTGGTAAAAGCCGGTGGCGGCAAATTACATATAGTTCAGTTGGTAGAGGGGCTCTCTACCTCTAAAATTATAAAAAAAATTAAAGACTCACCTTGCGCAAAATGAGGAAATAGTATATCCATTTTCTCCTTTTGCGTAAGGTGAGTTAAAGAGTGATTTCTTTATGAGATTGGTTGCAACATTTAAATCTGAAAAAAATGCAAACAAATTATTTGTTTTGCTCATTTCTAAAAATATAGAATGCAATATTGATCGGTCAAATTCAAGTTATGACGTGTGGGTCAAAAATGAAGATCAAGCAGCTATAGCTAAAGAGTATTACAAATCTATTGCAGAGATGATTGATAAAACGACTGTTGAACTTGAAATTATACCGCCGCCACTTAAAGAAAATTTTGAAAATGCTAAGTTTAATGATGATGCAACTCCAATACGCTCAATCTCTAACAATAGAGTTACACGATTGTTTATAACTGCTTGCGTCTTTATTTTTATTATTATTTCTTATCAATATTACGACTTTGTTAAAAATGAAAAAATAAATGCCGCAATGTTCCCTATTTACACCTCTCTTCAAAAAAAAATGCTTTATGATTTTCCTCCAACATTAGAGTTGATGGAAAAATTTAATAAAAATTATAAAATTTCAACTGAAGAAGAGGTGGCAAATCTCCCTCAAGGCGGGAAAGAGTTGTTGAATGAAATAAACAATAGTATGATGTGGTTGGGTTTGTATGATTTGATTGTTAATTATGATAATAAAACAATCAAAGATGTTTCACTATTTTCCGATATTAAAAAGGGTGAAATATGGAGAAGTGTGACCCCAATATTTCTTCATGCTAATTTTTTGCATATTGCATTTAATATGTTGTGGCTGTGGATGTTAGGGAAAGCAATGGAAAATAATATAGGGGCACTACGTTATATTATTTTTGTTATTCTAACCGCTGTTGTTACTAATACACTGCAATATTTGATGACTGGTCCATTGTTTATGGGGTTTTCTGGTGTTATTGCTGCTATGGGTGGTTATATTTGGGTGAGAAAAAAAAGAGCTCCATGGGAAATTTATCTAATAAATCAATCTACCTTGAAATTTCTTGGTATTTTCATATTTGGCATGTTGTCACTACAAACAGTTGTTTTTATTCTGCAAATATTTCATATTGTATCTTTTCAAATACCGATAGCGAATAGCGCACATGTCTCTGGAATATTTTTGGGTGGTGCATTAGGGTATGTAAAATGGTTTAATAGTAGAATATGAGCGTTAAAGATTTAACAATATTAGGATGTTCATCACAACAGCCAACGAGAAGGAGAAATCATGGCGCCTATTTGTTGAGGTGGAATGATGAAGGTTTTTTGTTCGATCCTGGCGAAGGGACTCAACGTCAATTTATATTTGCCAACATAGCTCCAACATGTGTAACGCGCATATTTATAAGTCATTTTCATGGCGATCATTGTCTTGGCTTTGGCTCAATGCTCATGCGTTTGAATTTAGACAAAGTTACCCATCCAATTCATTGTTATTATCCTGCATCTGGTAAAATTTATTTTGACAGACTCCGTTATTCATCGATATATCATGAAAATATAAATGTTGTGGAACATCCAATTGCAAGCCAAGGAGTAGTTCAAGAAGATGAAGATTTTATTATAGAGGCGATGTTTTTAAATCATGGCGTCGACAATTTAGCCTATCGTATATCTGAAACAGATAAACGAAAATTTAATAAAGAAAAATTAGAGGCGCTTGGTGTTAAAGGAATGTTGATGAAACGCCTCATTGAAGATGGAATTATAGAGGTAAATAACAAAATTATCCATATCGAAGATGTAAGCGCGATGCGTAAAGGCGATGTGTTTGCTATAGTTATAGACACTAAATTTTGCAAAAATGCAATTGATATTTCGAAAGATGCAACATTACTTCTTTGTGAAAGCACCTATTTAGAAGGAGAGAGAGAGCTTGCTCAAAAATACAAACATATGACAGCTAAAGAGGCAGCTACAGTTGCTAAACAAGCCGGAGTAAATCAACTCATTTTAACTCATTTCTCAGCAAGATACTTAGATTTAACTCCATTTGAAGTAGAGGCTCGCGCCATTTTTCCAAATACCGAAGTCGCCGATGACTTAAAAAAATTCCACTTGTCACCATCAAATATTTCGTAAACAAAATCTCTCTTTATCCTGCAAGTTCTTCTGATATTTTTTCAAGTTCAAATGGTTATGATTTTCTTACACGAAACTGGCGTGAATTTTATCTAAAAAAACCAAGCATGGAATCAAAAACTTTTTTTACAATACCTATAATTAACAAAACTATATTCTTCAAACCTCTCCAAATATTTCCAAACGATTCGTTTTTTAATGCGTTGTTTTCTTTTTTAACTTTGTTTATTTCATTACGAATATTTGTTAGGTTAGTTTCTGATATGTATGCGGCTAATTGTCTGTTATCATTAAGTAAATCGTTTATGTATGCGGCTAATTGTCTGTTATTCTCAAATAAACCGTTATATGCATTATGTATTTCTTGAAGATTATCATTTAATTTTTGGCAATTATCAGTAGATATAACCATATATTTTCTCCTTTTTTTTGTTCGATAATAGTAATTCAATAATCTATTGAACATTAATGTTAATCTGATTATTAATCATGCAAAAAACTCAAATTGATTACAATTTTAAAATTATAATTATAATTAAGCGGTGTCAGGAATTTTAAAACCTTATCATTGCGTGAAAATAATATTTTCAGCGTTATGTCTAACACAATTCACTATATTGGTTTTTGTAAGTTGAGAAAATATTTGTATTATTTTTGGGTAAGTTGTAAGATGTGTACATGCAAATTGAATTTCCTAAACAAGATTGTGATATGAATTTCTTGAAAAAGAATCGGGTTATTTTATATATGGTTGGATTTTTTATTTGTGTTGTTTCGATTTTTTTTCTTGGAAATGGATATAAAAATTACAGTTTAAATGATTATTTTTATTTGAATTCGTATCGTTCTCTCTTAGAGAAGGGTGAAGATGTAGATAGAGAGAAATTGAATATACTTGTTAAAGCCAATCCAAAGTCGAGACCTTATTTCGATCATTTTGTTATGCGATCAAATATTTTGAATGGAGATGTTAGTGGTGCGCTTACAATAAGCGATGGTCTGTTAAATAGGCTAAAATTTATCGATTTTAAATATATAGAATATGCGCATACTACAGATTTAATCGAAAAAAGCAACTACCAAGAAGCGTTGGATATGGCTATTTCCTTAAGAGATAAGATGTTGACAGATGGAAATAGTAGTTTACTTTATTATTTCAATTTGATCAGAATTGTTTTTTTGCAAAAAATGATAAATGGTCAATGCGACAATCTTCTAATAGATGAGCTGCGGTCTCTTGATAGAGATGAACTTGCAGCTCATTTTAGTGATGAGCAATTATCAATAATTGATTTTCTTACATATTAATCTTTTTTCATCTTCGTATGCGATCCGAATGCTAATGCTTTTCCAGCAAAAATTCCTACTATCGCAAATATAACTGGCGGTAAAAATATACTTAATAATACACCTATAACACCAATTGTTATCGTAGTTGCTATCTCTTTATAAATAAAACCAAGGACGTAGTTCGCCCCCTTTTCTATGTATTCTGGGATGATACAACCTATTATTGAAAATATCATACATAGAAGAATAGACCATGATAGTGATGCTCCACCCCAAATCAATGCAAAAATAGCTGTCAATGCAAAAATGACGCAAAGACATAATTCTATTGAATATTTTTTAGCAGTATTTTCTATTTCTTCAATTGTAAATCCTTTTACAAATTTACCTTTATCTTCTTTTTTTTCATCCATAATTTTTTAGTTCCCCCTGCGCACCGAAGGCTAGTAGATTATAATTATACTTTCTCTTTTAATGTCACATTACTAATTGTAGTTTTTTTTTGCAACATATCTTTCGGCTTATTCTCTATTAGCAGATCAGTGAAAAACATAATCATTTTATTTTCAATTAATTAAAAAATATTTGAAGCATTAAAAATTATTTTCTTAGTGGGCATTAAATGATTTTTGATTAATAATAATATATTATGGATGATTACTTATTAGATAATTATGAGCTTTCTTATTCAAAAATGTTTCAATCTTTGATATATTCAGAATATGGAATAAGACATTTAATTAAAGCAAAAGAATGCCATAGCGTGTGGCACCGCTTTATTGCAACAATAGAACTTTTTCCTTTGATCGGTTTAATTGCAACAATAATTGAAGCGATTGCTATTAAAATTATTAATTTATTTATCACGCCAACAAAAATTCTTTTTAAGGGATCTCAGGGAGGTTGCAATGGGTATGTTAATCAAAAGGAAGTTAATAAAATTATTGTAAGCTTACAAAGCTCAAAAGAACCTTTTATTAACTTTAACGAAAAAAAAGTTGTTGGAGAAATTTATGGTGGAACTTGCACAGCAATGTCTTTAACATTTGTCAAAAAGTTTTTAAAAGCAAAAAATAATGTGGAAGTGATAAAAGATAAATTTCGAGCAAGCAATGAAAAATTAAGGAATATACAAGCTGCGTTCAATACTATTGAAATTATACGATCAAATGACGTAGTAGATTATTCAAAAAATAAAATACAATCATTGGCAAATTATTATAAATTAAAAATTAACAATTCTTCAAAAGAATTAGACATTAATAAAATTGAGAGTGAAGGCGAGAATGAGTTTAATAATGAAATTAATAAACTGCAACTGGGAATTTATGTTATTCGTGCGTTAAAACCATCTACCAACGAAAAATTAGAAGAGTATGGGCATACGATGATTTATATAAAAACGACAAAGATTAATTTACTTTACGATCCAAACTATGGGATAGAAATTTTAAGGAGGCGATCGAAACATTGTTCAATGTTATTATCAAAACTTAAGCGGTGTAATTATGGTTTTCAAACGAATAAAGTTAAATTTTATCAATTGTTAGAACCGGTGCCAGGCACCTGAAAACCGAAAACAGTGATTTTTTTACACGAAACTGGCGTTAAATTATTGTTATCTGTTATTATGATTGTAATAATGTAAACTTATAGATAAAATAAGTTTGAAATATGTTAAATTAAAAATTAATTATAGGTATAATATGATATATAATGATTACGATATGTACGACAGTCGATTTATTCCAAAAAAAATTGATGAATCACAAAATAATAAGCAAATATCATTGTATAAAAAAATAATTTTAATTGTTCAATCAATATTGAAGTGTTTAACTGATAAAATTACAAATATAAAAAATTATTTTTGCGGAACAGAACATAAAAAACAGTATTGCGATCCATCGCAAAGTGAAGTGACAATAGCCGATTATGATAACGGTAATGGTGATGATAATAGTAATATTATTAATAATAATTTGATCATTATATCGGATGAGTATGACAAGTTGAAAGAAATTAATATTGGAGAGTATTTTGAGTATGTTAGCAAAGATAACTTTGTCAGAAATGATTTCTATTCAGAAAGTTCTCTCTTAACAACACTAAGTAAATGTGTTGATGAATTTAAAATGCCGACGAATTTTAATAGTGAAAAGCATATTGGATTTATTGAAAAAATGATTATTACAAATGATAAGGAAGTCTTTGTTCATGCTGACTGGCATGGCAGTCTTAAATCTTTGGTGGATATGATCAAATTCTTTAAGGGAGAAGGGTTTATTGATGATTTTTTAAAATTAAAAGAAAATGTTATTTTTGTTTTTCTTGGAGACTATACGGATCGTGGAGATCATTCGATTGAAACTTTAACGTTGGTTCTTCAGCTTAAAATGTTGAATAAAAATAACGTGATTACTCTTCGTGGTAATCATGAAGACGCTAGGATCAATAATGCATATTTTAGTCCTGATGACTTATTTCAGGGCTTTGTTAATAAAAATAGTGATTTATTAACAAAAGTATATGAAAGGCTCCCTTTAGCATTTTATTTAGGACACAAGCATAAGGATGAAACAGTGTTTTATCCAATGATGCATGGGGCGATTGAGCCAACTTGTGATATACATAAATTACTCTCTGATAGGGAAGTGATTACGCAATGTGTTAGAAAAAAATTAAAATTTTCCAAAAGAGTGGTGGCATTGAGTGGTAGTAATGGTGGCAAATTACAAGTTGCAGCTAATAAAATAATACAGCTAGTTAAAAACCATGATTATATTGGTAATTCAAATAATCCACCTATGAGTTGGGGTGATTTTAATAATGTTGTTTCTTTAGGTGACCCAGGCACTAGAGCATTTACTATAAATATGGAATTTTTAGAAGATTATAATATCATCAATGAAGATAAAAACTATACAATTGGCACAGGATTTTCTGGGCATGCTCATGGTTTTGATATTTTTTCAAATGATAAAGGAAAAAATCTGGTTATTAGACTTCCAGTTGCATTAGGAGTTATGTTATATCCAGTAAAAGAAGATATAATGTTTAATGTTTCTATAGAAGAAAGTACATTTCGCAACCCAAAATGTAATGTTCTTTCATGTGTAGACAATCGTTATAAAATAATCGAAGGGAGTGAACAGAATCTTACAGAGATAAGAATGGATATAATCCCAGGATTTTACCAAATGACAAAAGAACGTTTAATTGAGCAATTTGCGCAACGACAACAACAATGCAACCAACAATAACTTATTATTTGGAATGAGTGTGGAGGTTGTGATTCTTTTGGTTCTTGCAAAGTTGTTATAAAAAATCTATAATAGATTGATCCCATATTCGATTGCCTGCGGATTGTGGGATTGATAACTCATGTTACGCAAAATGAGGAAATAGGAGGTATGAGAGATTTTGGAAAAACAATTTATTTAAAAATCGTAGTAATATTAAACTAATATTACGAGGCTTTTTGAATAATATTGTGATTCAAAAGATCCATACATCCATTTTCTGCTTTTGCGTAAGGTGAGTTGATAACTGTTGGGAGATTTATTGTGCTAGGTGATCGTCTAGCTTTACTTAAAAGAGATAAAATTTTGAATTTGTGTATACTTGGTGTGTGCACAATTGCTTGTTTATTTGTCTCATTTGCTTTTGTTTCGTATTTTGGCACAAGCGGTTACGATTTACCTGAGTGCAATCTGCCTGTCGTTGATGTTGATTCTGTGAGTTATGAAGAGTTCAAATTGTTTAATACTGACGCAGAGGGCGATCGATTGAAACCTCTCCTCCCCAACATAGAGAAGAATCTCATATATTTAGCGTTTAACAGTCGTCCAGATTACACTGATAATGAGAGAGAGATCTTTTTTGGTTTAAAAGGGGTTGGCAACATGATCGGTGTAAAATCTTTTGAGAAGATGTATTTTCACTGTAGTGATGTCGATGAAATTGCATTCGCAAACGAGCCAACTCCATACTGGATTGAACCTAGGTTGTTAACAAATGGATCTTTGGTTGTTTTGTTTAGAGTTCAGTATAAAGATTGCGACGATTCTGTAATATATGAGTTGACTGAAGAGAGGAAAATAGAAAAACCAGTAGGAGTTGGAAATTTATGTGATGATTTTTCAACGCTACACAGTGAATTGAGCAAATCAAAAATCTTTGGGAAAGACAAGGTGATCGAGTTGTATGGCGGCGACAGTTTTTCAAATATAAAGAATTGTTATCGTTTTGAGAAATGTCAGAATGGTAGTGTTATTTATATAAATGATGGCGATATTTTATATTTGTCAGAAGATGGGTGGGTGAAAGAGAGTGTAGATGCGCGCAACAAACCATTATTATTAATCAAGAAGTTTAATAATGATAAGTGTGAATATACAATTTGGGGAAAATCTGGGATTTATTCAGAGAGCAAAACATTACCGATAGAAAAATCTACGCCGTTAACTGTTAAACAAAGCGAGTTGTTTTCTAAACTACATTTTAGAAGCGATAAATCTGTTACGTGTCATATAAACAATTGTAGTATAATTTTGCGAGAAGGGGATTGGCTATTAAGTTCTAAAAATAAATGGAAAACAATGTGTAGTTTGAATGAGTTGAACAATTATTTAACTTATAAATTGGACGGTAAATTATTTATTTTTGATGGGATAGAGAGACGAGCAGATAAAGATTATTTTATTGGACATCTTTTTGATGAACAGCGAACATGTATACAAAAAATAGAATTGCCGTTGCGTGAAAAAAAGATTCAAAAAATTAAGAAAAAATGATAAATATTGACATATTGAAAAAATATTTTATTGGAATTATGGTAGCTTTCATCGCAACCATGCATGCTCAGCAAACTATCGAGGAAAAATTAAATATTATTAAAGATAGGGGCGTAGACAATAAAACATGTTCTGATTCATTAGATAAAATTAACGAGGAGTTATCTTCGTTGAAATGTGGACTTCATGATAATTACAATGACATTAACAAGTTAATAGAATGTGGCGCTAACGAATCAGATTATGATGCGTTGTTAAAAAATATAAATTCTCTTAAACGAGAAATTTCGGATGTCGAAAATAGGTGGCGGGAGTGTCAATCGAAAGAGATCGCAAGCGAAAATGATCTTTATGGAATTTGGGAACAAGAAGAGATTAATTTTTCAAAATTGATTGTTGAATACGGTTCTTGCGATTATTTATATGTTATTCCACCAGAAATTGCCGTTATGAAATTACACATCCACTCATCTTTAACGATCCCTAGAGAATCGTGGTCAGATCTGTTGGATGGAATATTGAAATACAACGGTGTAGGGTATAAGTTAATAAATCAATATACTAAGCAACTTTATTTATTGAAGCAAGATTTGACTGCAATAAGTTGTATTATTACACACTCATATCAAATGGATGGAATAGACGACAGGGATCGTGTAGCATATATTTATTCTGTTGAGGCTGAGAATCTTAAGCAGGCATTTTATTTTTTGGAGAGAGTTAGAGATCAAAAATCTACATTCGTATATCAAGTTGGTCAAAAAATTGCTATCATAGGGTTTAAAGAAGATGTAAAAAAATTAATTACATTATGTGAAAATGTGTGGGAAGATAGTGATCAAAAAGTTACGCGAGTGATTGCGGCGTCTAAAATTCATCCAGACGAAATAATTAAAATATTAAAATCATTTTTTGGTGGCCTCTCAGACAATAGTAGATCGATGATGGTTGGCAAGAGCGGAAATGATTTATCTGCTATTCCATTATCGCATGATGGTGGTGTTGTGTTGATTGGCAACAAATCTGTTGTAGAGAAAGCTCAGGCTATTATTAAAAGTACAGAATCGCAAGTGGATGATCCGTTTGAATTGACGGTTTTTTGGTATACTTGCAGTCACAGTAGCCCTGTCGATTTAGCTGAAATATTAGAGAAAGTCTATTATTCGTTAATATCCTCTACTATTGAAGGGAAAAATGGTGTAGCAGATAGCCAAACTGAGCTTAATGTGGATTTTGCATTTTCAGGCGATCCTATGAATTCACCAGGTGAAAATAACCAAATGATGCACCATAACGATGTGGCTAAAAAAGTTTTTTTTAGCGATAAAACAGATAAAGATGGGAAAAGTGATGGAAAAAATAAATTGTTTAATTTTATCCCTTACCCATCGAGTGGATCCATTTTAATGGTAGTTAGAAGAGACACGTTAGACAAACTCAAAGATGTTATTAAAAAATTGGACATTCCAAAAAGAATGGTAGAAATTGAGGTATTGCTGTGTGAGAGGCGCTTCACTAATACAAATCGTTCTGGGATTAATCTGTTGAGATTAGGGACAAATGCCACAAATGCAAACAAAATTGGAACGTCATTTAACGATCCTACTGTTGGAGCTGGATTGTTTGAATTTTTCTTTTCTAATAAAAAAAGAGATGGATTTCCCGCTTATGATGTAGTCTATAATTTTTTACTCTCTCAGGAAGACATAAGAGTAACTGCATCGCCATCTGTCCTTACGATAAATCAAAAGCCTGCAACGATCTCAATAACTGATCAAATTTCTATAAATAATGGGGCTGCGCCTATACAAGCAAATCAAAGCGTTATATTCAAAGAGACTTTTGAGCGTGCTGATTTTTGTATAACAATTACATTGACTCCTACTGTGCATGAGCCTACTATCGACGACCTAAGAGGAAAAATTTATATAACATTGGAGAATGATATATCATTCGAAACGATTAAAGGTGACAGAAAGTCTGACAGGCCAGATGTTCATAAAAGGCATGTTAAAAATCATGTACGCGTCCTTGATGGGCAGACTATTGTTTTAGGTGGATTGAGGAGTAAATCGATGGAAGATTCTAGCGATAAAATTCCATTTTTAGGAGAAATTCCAGGATTGGCAAAACTTTTTGGTACGTCTGTTTTGAACGATAAAGCAAATGAAATGTTTATATTCATTAAACCAAAGGTAATTCACGATCCAAACAACGATCTAATTAAGATTAGAGAAGAGAAATTACGTCGTCGCCCTGGTGACCATGAAGATTTGTTGCAAAAAATAAAACAATCCCGTAAACGCTCGGAAGAGAGGCGTTTTTCTAGAAGTTTTAATTTGCTTTTTGGGAATGGAGAAGGCGATTGATTGAACTCTAAAAATATTTTTAATTCTATTGAATTGTTATCTGAGAGATCTGGCGTTGAGATTGAGAGCGATCTTTTCTACCATCAGTTTATAAAAGATAAAATATGTGTGTTGCCATATAGTTTTGCAAAAAAGCGGGCCATGATCGCTTTGAATGAAATAAATGGTATTTTATATATTGCAATGGCAGATCCTTTTGATTTAGATGGTATTGAAGAAGTTCGATACATGACTGGGACAGACGTAAAAGAGACGATAGCATCAAAAAGTTCTATAGATGAAGCTATCGAGTATTGTTACAAACAAAAAGAAGATGAAACAACCAAATATATTCAAGATCTTGAAGTTGCTAGCCATGATAACATCGTAGCATTTGGCGATGAAAACGAGCACGATTTATTAGATCATAATAGTGATTCTTCTGTTATTAAACTTCTAAATATGATTATTATGGAGGCTTTTGGAGAGAGTGCCTCAGACATACATTTTGAGCCGATAGAAATTGGTTTGATAGTCAGATATCGGGTAGATGGAATATTGCAAAAAAAACATACAATATCACGAGATATGCAAACTCCTATAACTACAAGAATTAAAGTATTGGCTAAATTAGATATAGCAGAACATAGGTTGCCGCAAGATGGGAGATTAAAGCTTGTTATAGGTGGGCGTGAAATAGATTTTAGAATTAGCACGATTCCTGTAGTTTTTGGAGAGAGGGTTGTCCTCCGTATTTTGGATAGAAGTCAAGTTGTTTTAGGTTTGGATAAGTTAGGAATGAGCGACTCTGTTTTAATTGGAATGAGGAAGTTTATTTCGAAAAATCAAGGGATCATATTGGTTACAGGTCCCACTGGGAGTGGTAAAACAACTACTCTTTATGCAGCATTATCAGAGATACAATCTAATGCTGTAAATATTATGACAATAGAAGATCCAGTGGAATTTAAACTCGAAGGGATGGCTCAAATTGGGGTAAACCTTAAAATAGACTTAACATTCGCTAAAGGTTTGCGCCATATTTTGAGACAAGATCCAGATATAATTATGATAGGAGAGATACGTGATAAAGATACTGCCGAAATAGCGATACAAGCTTCATTGACAGGACATTTAGTTTTTAGCACATTACATACAAATGATGCAGCCTCTGCAATAGTTCGACTTGTAGATATGGGTATTGAGCATTATCTATTGTCATCTTCATTGATTGGTGTGCTAGCTCAAAGATTAGTAAGGAAAATTTGCACCAATTGCAAAGAGTCTTACGTTCCTTGTGCTAGTGAGTTAAAAGATTTAAAAATGGAAAATCAGAAAGACCGCAGTGCAATTTTATTTTATCGTGGAAAAGGGTGTAAAAAGTGTTTTAATAGTGGTTATAAAGGACGATTAGGGATATATGAATTAATGCCTGTGACTACACGAATTAAAAGTCAAATTTTAGAAAGCGCAGATTCTAATTTTCTTAATCAAATTTCAGTAGAACAAGGAATGCGCACATTGTTAGATGATGGGCGTGCAAAAATGTTGCAAGGATTGACAACCACGCAAGAGGTTCTTCGTGTAGCTTCAATCCTAGATGAGGAGTTGGTATAAAAATATGCCATTATTTAATTATTACGCGCTAAACAACAATGGGAAAAAAATTTGTGGTATTATAGACGCTGATAGCTTGGAGTCTGCGAAAGAGCGTTTAAAAAATCAACAAGTTATAATTATAAAAGTTTTTTTGTCTAAAAAAAGCAAGCAACCAACCCTTTCTACAAGTGTATTAATTAATTTTACAAGCGAAATGTATCAACTTCTTCATGCGGGACTTCCTCTTTATGAATGTTTACTTACAATTGAGGAAAAATATAGAACTTATAAAAGTCATATAATTTTTTTGAACTTATGCGACAACATTAAACAGGGCCGCCTCCTTTCAGAGGCGTTAAGTATATACGATAAAACATTTGATAAAATTTATATCTCTATGATAACTGCAGGGGAAAAAAGCGGCAATTTAGATGGTATCTTTTTCCAACTTTTTAAATTAATTTCAAGAGGTGAAAAGTTTAGGAGACAAGTGCAAAGCGCTATGATTTATCCAATTTTTCTTATCTCCTTTTGCAGTGTCGTTTTATTTGGTCTATTTTTTTTCTTGGTCCCGTCTATGCGTGAATTGCTTGAAGATAGAAAGCTTCATCCAATAACTTATGTTGTCTTATCAATAAGTAAATGGTTGACTGATAATTGGTTAAGTTTTTTCTTTTTGATGATTTTTCTAATTTTTTTCTTTATTTTTTTAGCAAAAAATAAAAAAGTTAGAGAAAAAACTAAAGGATTATTGTTAAAAGTTCCAATATTTAAAGATCTCTTTACTCAAGCAGTGTTAATCCGTTTTTGCAGATCTTTTTCAGTCCTCACTTCGACGGGGGTGCCAATTATTCAAGCTTTACAATTATCTAGAAATGTAATGAAACATTCGACTTTTGAAAAAATAATTAAAGATGGAGAAGATGGACTTGTTAATGGGATAAAATTATCACAAACATTTCAAAATTCTCAATTAATACCACCGCTTATGCGACGAATGATAGCAACGGCAGAAGAGACAGGGACTATGTCTGATATGTTTATGTCTATTTCTCAAATTTATGAAGAGATGTTAGAAAAGACACTCTTTCAGTTTACAAACCTCCTTCAACCTGTTATATTATTAATACTTGGAATGTTGGTAGGTTTAGTTTTATTAGCGGTATTGTTGCCATTAACAGATGTGTCGACATTAACTTAGAGGTGAATTTTATGAAAATAAAAAAAATGCCGATTACTCTTTTAGAAATTATGATTGTAATTTTCATTATTGGAATAATAGGGTCAGTTATTGGACGTAACATGAAGGGGAGTCTTGATGAAGGGCGATCGTTTAAAAGCGAACAAAGTTCCAAGCAAATATACGATCTCCTTACGCTGCAAATAGCAAATGGAGAGTCTTTTGAAAAAATAATAAAGAGTCCAAAAGATTGCTTGTCTACAAGTGGCTTTATAAGCAATCCAGAAAAACTTTTCAAAGATGGATGGAATAAAGAATTTGTAATTCAGAAAAAAATAGATGAAGAAGATTTTGTAGTTTATTCTGAAAAATGGGAAACTTTTTTAAAGGGAAAAAAGAAATTCACAAACGACAAAATGAAAGAAGATTACCCATGGGCTTTTTATTTTGAGGATAAAGAAAAAATTTAATTTAATTTTAGCAACACTTTCTATTTTTCTTCTACACTCTGAAGAGTCGCCTGTTATTAAAGTTGAAGGTGGTTACAGAGTTGGTGAGTTTATAGGCTTAAAGCAAAACTATGATATGATTAGAATGTTTATCGTTACTCCAAAATTTATTGGAAAGTCTAAATTATTTGTAGATCTAAATGGTTATAAACTTGAAGAAAATGATCTCGCGGTAGGTGTTGGTGCTGGAATTCGATTATTTACTAACAAAAATAAAACTAGATTATTTGGCTGTGGTCTTTTTTACGATTATCGCACTACTTGTTTGAATGATGTAAAACAAATAGGTGTAGTTCTTGAATCTTTAGGAGAGAGAGTAGATTATCGGTTAAATATTTATATACCTGTAAATGAGAAAGTTAAACTTTCTCGTCAGAATATTTTTGATAATTATACAGGTGGTTACCATGCAACATGTCAACACGAAGAGCTATCATTTACAGGGGCAAACTTTACGTTTGGCTTTTACATATTACAAAAATATTTTCAATCATTCTACTGCGCAGTTGGCCCTTATTATTATTTTAATAATAAAACAAATTCAATTTTTGGTAATCAAATTTTGTTGAAATTAAATTGTCTAAAAAATTTATATTTTGAAATAAACGTTAGCAATGATTGTATTTATAAAACACACGCTCAATGTGGAGTGACGCTGAGTTTCCCATTCGGTAAATTGTTTAATGAAAACAAAGCAATCACTAAATCTGTTTTGCGCAATGGTGTTCCATTTACTAAAAATTGCAATAGATGGACATGGAATTGGTGAGTTAAAGATTAACAGTTATCCCTATAATACTAATGCTGCTATTAAATTCAATGCCACTAGTAGGTGCTATCCTTGTTATGCCAAAAAAAATTAAATCATTTGCAGATGGGAGCGGTGAAAATAGAGGGATAATCGTTGTTGCGTAATATCTCATAGTAGTAGCAGTTGCATTTGCTACAATGATATCGCCTGATGTTGCTGTAGTTGTTGAAGGGTCGCTGCTAACTGCTCCAGGCGCTAAATTTTGGTATGAGAGTTTAAAGTTAACTTTAGTTCCGGCTGTTGCGGTAAATGCTGTTGTAGTTGCAAATTCTATTACAACTGAGATTGATGCCCCGTTGTAAGTTGACGGCATTTTAAAAGCTATTGTAGTATTATGTTGTTGAGGAGGGGTTGATGGAGAGACATTCCAAGCCACAATATAGTTGGTCAATGGCGCAAAAAATATTGATGCTGGAGGGTTGCCTATCACCCCTTGTCGCATTGATCCTGCAGTAAAAATTAATGGCAAACTTGGACCGTTAGCACCTGTCGAGCCTGTTGGTCCAGTTGCACCGTTATTTCCTGTTGAACCGTTAGGTCCAGTTGCTCCAGCTGGGCCGTCTGCGGCTGATAACCCATCATTTCCGTTTGCCCCTGTAGGTCCAGTAGAACCTGTAGCCCCAAACATTCCGGTTACTCCAGTTGGCCCAGTTGGCCCTCTGTTCCCTGTTTGCCCAATTGGACCATTGGCGCCTGTTGCCCCAGTTGGTCCTGGCGGGCCTTCTTGTGGTTGATGGCAACTCTTTTTTTCAATATGTGAATATAATAAATTATTTGGTTTTATTAAAATAATTAAAAGTAAAAATAGATAAAATTTATTCATAATGTTTTAAAAATTAATCGTCATACTTATAATGCTAACGCTACTGTTAAATTCAGTGCCACTTGTTGGAGCTATTCTTGTTACACTAAGAAAAATTAAATCGTTTGCCGATGGAGGGATAGGAAATACAGCGATGGTTGTCGTGTAATATCCAAGTGTAGTAGCAGTAGCATTTGCTACAGTGATGTTGCCTGATGTAGTTGTTGATGGCGCGCTACTAAATGATCCAGATGGTAAATTTTCATATGACAATTGAAAGTTAACTTTGTTGCCAACTCCAGTTCCTAGAAATTCATATGTAGTTGCAAATGCAATTTCAACGGAAATTGGTGTTCCAGAATAAGTTGGCGGCATTTTAAAAGCTAGAGTAACAGGAATTTGATTGCTAGCTGGGAGAAGAGGCCAAGAAAAGACGTAGTAGTTAGAAGGTGCTCCAAAAAATATTGCAGGATGAAAAGTTGTTGATGATCCTTGCCGCATTGAACCAGCGCTAAAAATTAACGGTAAGGCTGCGCCAGTAGCCCCTGTCGCGCCGGTAGCTCCTGTTGCTCCAGTAGGTCCAGTAGGTCCAGTAGGTCCAGTAGGGCCAGTAGCACCTATAACTCCATCAACCCCGTCAACCCCAGTAGCCCCTGTCGCGCCGGTAGCCCCTGTTGCTCCAGTAGATCCAGTAGGTCCAGTAGGTCCGATTTGACCATCACCACCAGTCGGTCCACCTTGCCCTGTAGCACCTGTCGGACCAACAATACCCTGTCTTGGTTCGCAACAAAACTCTCCGTTGTTATGTGAAAGGAGCATTGAATTAAATAGAACGATCGAAATGAAAAGTATATAAAATTTATTCATCTGTTTAAAAATTAACATTCATTCCTATAATTTTAACGTGATCTGTGTATTCTATTGCGCCACCAGTTGGTGGAATTCTTGTTATTCCAAGAAAAATTAAATCTGTTGGCGATGGTGGAGTTGGGAATATATTAATTGTTGTTGTATAATATCTAATTGTATTTGCTGGCGTTGTGTTTAATACATTAATGTTTCCTGTTGTTATTATCGATGGCGCGCTGCTGAATGATCCTGGCGTTATATTTTCATATGAAAATTGAAAATTAATTGTATCTCCAGTGCCTATTGCGCTTGCAATTCCAAATGCAATTTCAACAGATATCGGCGTTCCAACATATGTTGATGGCATTTTAAAAGATGTTGTAACACTATTTTGTAGTGGAATTGTAGATTTAGTGAGAGACCAGACAACGATAAAATTTGTTGAAGGGCTGAAAAATGTTGTTGTAGTAGTGCTTACACCAGATCCAGTTTGTCGCATTGTCCCTGCAGTAAAAACTAATGGCATAACTCGTCCGGTAATGCCAGTTGCGCCAGTTGCCCCGCTCTGGCCTATTGGTCCTGTTGCACCATAATGTCCAGTTGGACCTGTTGCCCCATTTGTTCCTGTCCCTCCATTAAAGCCAGTGGGTCCTTTAACACCTGTTGGTCCTGCTGTGCCAGTAGGCCCAGTTACACCTGTAGCACCTTTGGCTCCATCTTGGCCAGTTGCTCCTGTTGCGCCAATAGGCCCAGTTTGGCCTGGTTTACCTATCGTTGATTGGCAACAACACGAATATAATAAATTGTCATATTTGAACAAAATATATAAAAGTAAAAATATAGAAAATTTATTAAAATTCACACGAATCAATTTGACCAGATAGTATATATTGGTTCAAGACATTAAAAAAAATTTCAACAGAACATTGATCAGTAGATGTAAAAAAATCGATAAAACAAAATGCGTTTGCAGGTGTTGAGGTAAGAATTACATCACCTTCATTAAATGGTAAAACAATAATAAATCCGTTTGAATTGAGTATGCAACTAGCGTTTTGGATTGCTGTTGCTCCGCATTGATTTGCCGCATCATATATGACATTGGTTAAATTATCACTGTTTGTCAACGACTCCACATTGCAACCGCTGCATTTCATTACAGTGTGTTTAGGATCGGATGCCTCACTGTAAACTGTAGTAACTACACATAAAAATATAAATAACCATTTTCCAAATTTGTACATTGTATCCTCCTTAAAAAATTTAATAATTAACTGTTGCGCTTATAACGCTAATGTTACCTGCAAACTCGCTATAGCCTCCTCCAACAGTAGGGGCGATTCTTTTTATAGCAAAAAGAATTAAATCGTTTGCTGATGGAAGGGTAGTTGGAAATGGGGTAATCGTTGTTGTGTAGTATGTGAAGTTAGTGGAATTTGCAGATATTAAAGAAATGTCTGGCGAGTCTACTGATAATATTGGTGCGCCGCTAGTCGACCCTACTACTATATTGTTATACAATAGTTGAAGTTTAACTCTCGAAAATGTTGTAGTTGCTGCCCCTGTAATTGCAAATGCAATGTCAACTGTAATTGGCGATATACCATCATATGTTGATGGCATTTTAAAAACTAATGTAAGAGGGGAAGAAGTGATAAGTTTTGGAATATTCCAAGCGATAATATAATTGGTTAACATTCCGTTAAATATTATTGCCGGAGTAGGGTTGCCACTGACAGCACGTCTCATAGATCTGGCGCTAAAAATTAATGGTAATTTTGCTCCGGTAATACCGGTTGCGCCAGTAGCTCCGGTTGAACCTGTTGGACTAGTAACCCCTGTTGAACCTACTGCTCCAGTAGCTCCAGTAGTTCCAGCAGCTCCTGTAGCTCCAGTCGGACCTTGATCTTGAAAATAATTTTTCTTGTTGACATATGAATGCAACAAATTATTTGGCTTTGTTAAAATAGTTAAAAGTAAAAATAGATAAAATTTATTCATAAGGTTTTAAAAATTAATTGTCATACTTATAATACTAATGCTGCTATTAAATTCAATACCACTAGTAGGCGCTATTCTTGTTACTCCAAGAAAAATTAAATCATCTATAAGTGGTATAAATGAAAGTGGGATTACAATCGTCTTTGTGTAGTAATTGAGTGAGGTAGCATTTGCTATAGTGACATTATCTGAATCAACTGTTGATGGCGCTATACTTTTTGAATTTGGTGATAAATTTTCATATGACAATTGAAAATTAACTGCAGTTCCACTCGGTGCTGTAAATGCGACTGTAGTTGCAAATGTTACTTCAACGGAAATTTGCGTTCCACTATAAGTTGATGGCGTTTTAAAAACTAGTGTAACTGGTTTGTGAGATGTGGTAGATATAGGAAGACGCCAAGCGAAGATATAGTTAGTAGTGGTTCCATAAAATATTGTAGGTTGGATAGTAGTAGTTGAATTTTGATGCATATATCCAGCTGTAAAAACCAATGGTAAAGTCGGGCCAGTTGCCCCAGTTGCCCCAGTTGCCCCAGTTGCCCCAGTTGCCCCAGTCGCCCCAGTCGCCCCAGTTGCCCCAGTTACCCCAGTTGCCCCAACAACACCGCTTGGTCCTGTTGCACCAATTTGCCCTTGTATTTGTTGATAACAAAATTTTTCATTAGTAAATGAATGCAATGAGTTGTTTGATGTGATTAAAATAATTAAAAGCGAAAATAGATAAAGTTTATTCATACATTTAAAAATTAACATTCATTCCTATAATTGAAATGTTATCGTTACATTCAGTGCCACTAGTAGGTGCTACTCTTTTTAATCCAAGAAAAATTAAGTCATTCGCTAATGGTGGAGTCGGGAAAATGTTAATTGTTGTTTTGTAATATTGAAGCGTAAGAGGTGTCACTGTAGTTGTTATATTAACAAGATTGCCTGAAGTAGTTGTCGAAGGGTTCACGCTTGATGATCCAGATGGTAAATTTTCATACGATAGTTGTAAATTAATGGTATCTCCTACCGGTGTGACGGTAAAAACGGTTGAAAAAACTATTTCAACAGAAATAGGTGTCCCTGAGTATGTTGATGGCATTTTAAAAGATAATGTAATTGGGTTGTGAGATGAAGTAGACAGAGGAAGCAACCATGTAGTAATATAAAATAAACTATCTAATGATAATACAGAAACTGCGACGGTACTCGAACCTTGCCTCATAGTTCCAGCAGTAAAAACTAATGATGTTGCTTGTCCAGTAGTTCCTGTTATTCCTGTTGCACCAGTGATCCCAGTTGTGCCAGTAGCCCCTGTTGCTCCAGTCGGACCTGTCGGACCTGTCGGACCTGTCGGACCTGTCGGACCCATTTGACCTGTCGGACCTCTATCTGCTCGAAAATAAGTTTTTTCTTCTGCATGCAATAAATTATCAAGTTCGAACAGAGTAGCTATAAGAAAAAAGAGACAGAATTTGTTCATTAAATAAATTATACAAATTATTTATTTTTATGTAAATTTAAAATTTAATGTTACTGCAAATTTTCAATTGACGTAATCAGATTGAACGTCATAGATGTCGTGGGAAAATCTGGTGCCTGGCACCAGAAATTCTCTTTCATTGTTCACGTGGGAAAATCTGGTGCCTGGCACCAGAAATTCTCTTTCATATATAATATAAAAATATATATGATAAATAAATTCTCAATTTATAAAAAAGATATTTTTATTTTGCAAAGGTTTGGTTTCAAAAATTTATTCAAAAATTCATAACTTTTTGACAGCCCATGCCAGGCACCTGAAAACCCAACTATTTCAGACTGTCGCATAATTTTTCTTACACAAAATTGGCGTTGTTCCAAGTCTGTTTTTTAGATAAACTTGATTATTTGGTGAGTATCTTAGCTGCTATGGGAATTGTACAGAGTGTGTTAGGTCCATCTTTTGAAAAATATATCTCTGTAAATTTATAGGGTGAATTACTTAAGTAGTAATTGTCTGAAAATTCTTGATTTGATATTTGTTGGTGTATAACTATCTTATTTTCTTCAAGATATATACTGTTTGTAAACGATAAATTAGATGGGTAACGTATGTGAAATTTTTCGTCTTTTTTGAAAAATTCTAATTTTACATATCTCCGGCCTCTCCCTAATGAAATCTGCATGTCTCCCATAAATTCATAAAATAAATCTACCATTCTTCTGTCTACGCATTTACCAATATTGTCTTTAATAATTTTTTCATTTTTTTCGATTCCAAATTCAAACAATTGTGGCATATACATCAGCGATTCCCGCTAACCTCTACAAGGCCCTTTTTTAGGAGCATTTAAAAATAAGATTTCGTAAACTTGTGGTAAATGTTTTACAATTATTGGAGGTCAAAACATGGCATCACAGTTCAG
>JAHFTJ010000065.1 GCA_023269435.1 Chlamydiota bacterium | reverse complement strand
AATTGGCGGTTGTATAATTTCCGAATTTTTTGCAAAAAATGCATTGTCTATTCTATTGTTTGGAGTAAAAAGGGAGACTCCGCCAGTTATTCTAGGATTGCATTCAATTGCATATATCTCTTTGTTATCTAGTTCAATGAAGTCAAATCCTACTTGACCTGTAAAATTTGTAGCTTTTGCAAAATTCTCTACCCATTTTAAAATTGCGTCGTGTTGAGATACGCGAAATGATATGCAGTAACTACCGACGTTCTTTACGAGCGAAGTTTTATTTTTTATAACAAAGTCCACAGGGTATGTTACATGAGCATGTACCTTTCCGTTATTGCAAATACTGTAACTACAATAATTGTCCCCATCCAACCACTCTTGTGCCATCCATGGATGCGTCTCTGTAGGCGATATATCTGGAATCTGTTGGTTATTTGTTATACGATGCACATGTTGAGAAGCTCTTGAGTAACATGCTTTTAGAGCATATGAATCGATTATGATGTTTTCTAGGTCTTTTTTACTTGTTATCAGTGAAGTTTTTGGAGCCTTTATTCCAATCTCCTCCATTAATGAATAAAAGCTCCATTTATTGTGAATTCTATCTAAAAGTTGAAAGTCAGAGCAAAATAATTTACACGATTTTGGAAATTCATGAGCATATTTTGAGACGATGAAAATATCCTCCCACATAGGTATGAATAAGTCGATTTTCTCTTTTGTTACTATTTCTAATAGTTTTGAAATGTGTTCTTTAGGATTAAATCTAGGGCTTGGAACTATAAAACTTTTTTTTACTGCGTTTGAAAAACGAGAGAGGTTTATCCATTGAGTTTCAGCTAAGTATATCTCATGTTTTCCATGTGCCAGGTTCCTGATTAAATCTAAAGTTATTGGGTATCGCCCATTTGTAACTAAAATTTTTTTTGTATTCATGCAATTATACCATAATTAAAATTACTTTGTTTTACAAATTGACATATACACATAAATATACATTTTTGAATAGATTTCTTTTTAACTTGCTTAAATTGTTTTAATTTTAGACAATTTTTGCATGTACACACAATTATTTTTTAATTTTATGATTCATGCAAGTGAAATAGAGGGGCAAATTGGGTATATATTTAATGATAAAACTCTTTTAAAGAAGGCGTTTATTCATTCATCTTTTGTGAATGAAATTCAAAGATCTGAAGTGGAAGACAATGAAAGATTAGAATTTTTAGGTGATTCTGTTTTGTCTCTTATAGTTAGCGATTATTTATTTAATAAATATACCAATGTTAGCGAGGGGCAATTGTCAGAATTAAGATCTAAATTAGTTGGTGGAAGATCATTGCATATTTATATGGACCAGCTAGATGTAAGTAAATATTTGATTGTTGGCAAGGGAGATACGAAAAGAACTTCATTAACCTCGCATGACGAGAATCTTTTCGAGGCTATTATTGGAGCTATTTATCTTGATGGCGGCATTTACGAGGCGAGAAAGTTTTTGTTTGATAATTTTGAAAAAAGTATTGTAAATATAATAAATACTCGATCGCTTAACATGAAATCTGAATTGCAAGATTATGTTCAAAAAAATTATCGTGAAAAACCTACATATGAAGTAGTGAGCGAGAGTGGTCAAGGACATTGTAAATTGTTTTTAGTCTCTGTAAATATTTGTGGAAGAGAAATTGGGAGAGGGAGTGGGAATTCTAAAAAAGAAGCAGAACAAAATGCTGCTAAAAACGGTATCGAGAAAATAATTATATGAAGCAAAAAGAGAGTTGGATCTGTTCAGATTGCAGTAATAGCGCATTGAAATGGTCTGGAAGTTGTTTTGTTTGTAAAAGTTGGAATACGATGGAGCGGTTTACAGAAACCGGTGAAAAACATCAAAAATATTTACATGTTAAATCGGCAGCTGTTCAAATTAATGATGTAAAATCTTCAGAGTGCGAAAGAGTTATAACAAATATATGTGAAATTGATCGTCTTGTAGGGGGTGGCTTTGTTGAAGGTTCGATTGCTCTCGTTGCAGGTGACCCTGGAATTGGCAAATCTACTTTGATGATGATGTTGGGTGATAGTTTTTGTAAAATTGGAAAATGTGTACTTTACGTCTGTGCTGAAGAATCTGTAGAACAAATGTCGATGAGGGCAAAAAGGATTGGAGTTAGTGGAGATAACTTGTATTTGTTGTCTGAGACGCTTTTTGAGAATATACAAGAACAAATTGATAAACTAAAACCAGATGTTTTGATAATAGATTCGATACAAATTGTATATAAAGGTGACGTTTCATCTCTCCCTGGCAGTGTATCCCAAGTGAAGGAGATAGCTATGGAATGTATGCGTATAGCTAAACATCAAGGAATTATAACTTTTCTTGTAGGTCACGTTACAAAAACAGGTGATATAGCAGGGCCACGAATTTTAGAGCATATTGTAGATACTGTTTTAGATTTTGAAGGTGATCCAGATCACGGTTATCGTATTTTACGAGCTAATAAAAATCGTTTCGGTTCAACAGATGAAGTTGCAATGTTTTTAATGAAACAAAATGGTTTAGAAGAAGTGCCAAATCCGTCAGAAATCTTCCTTCAAGAACGAGCAAAAGGCGTTACAGGGAGTGCGATAATGCCAACTATTGAAGGGTCAAGATGTATATTAGTTGAAGTGCAAGCTTTAGTGGCAGCTAGTGCATTTCCAACATGCGCAAGACGTTGCAGTGGTATAGATCAAAATAGATTGTCGTTGTTACTTGCTGTTCTAGAAAAACGAACCGATTATCATTTTAATAATTTTGATGTCTTTGTTTCGATTGCTGGCGGCATGCGCATACGTGAACCAGCTGTTGATCTTGCTGTTATTGTCGCTATCGCATCGTCGCTTTGTAATAAATCGATAGATTCATCAATCGTAGTCTTTGGAGAAGTTGGTCTCGGTGGTGAGATTAGAAGTGTGCCACGTGTTGAAAATAGGATTCGTGAAGCTATTCATATGGGTTTTACTAAATGTATCCTCCCAAAAAGAAATTTATTGGAAAAAAAACAAAAAATAGAGATGGTTGGTATTGATAAAATAGATGAAGTAATAGACTATTTATTTAGGTGACTATGTTGAATCAAAATGAAATAAAATATGAATTACCTGTTTTGCAATATGCATATGATGCGCTTGAGCCTTACATAGACGCAAAAACTATGGAAATTCATTACACTAAACATCACAATATTTATCTTTCAAATTTGAAAAGTATAGATGGTATTGATTTGTTGCAGCCGATAGAAAAACTGTTATTAACAGATAACAGAAAAGCAGTTCAAAATAATGGCGGCGGATTTTTTAATCATTGTCTTTTTTGGCAAATGATGGGGCCTAACAAAGGTGGAAAACCAAAAAGTTGCGTTCTATCTGCTATAGAAA
>JAHFTJ010000034.1 GCA_023269435.1 Chlamydiota bacterium | reverse complement strand
CAAAAAAATCGTAGCAAGTATTACAACCAAGATAAAAAAAGTAGGACAAGAATTTACTGGAATTTTTTGTGTTAAAGTAGCCTGAATATGGGGTCATTCGTTTCACCCCAGGTCAGGCCTGACAGTATGACAGTATGACGTTTGATTCTTCCTGTCCTGGGATCAATCGAGTAGGAGGGAGATATAGGCTCCCGTCCTCTCACAGAACCGTGCGTACGGATCACACGTATAAGTGCGTGTCATTTTTGCGGAATATTGGATAGAAAACTGAAATGTGAAATTTAATATTTTCTTAATGCATTTAGTACGACTGAAATTGAACTAATAGCCATAACAACACCAGAAATCATAGGGTTAAGTAGAGCTGATGCAGCTATTGGAATAGCTATTATATTATAACCAAATGCATAAATAATATTTTGAACAATGCGAAATTTTGTTTTACGACCTAAAATTATCAAGTCATAAAGTAATGAGAGGTTTTTTCTCATAATTCCTATAGATGCAGTCTCCATAGCAACATCAGCTCCAGTCGACATAGCTATCCCAACGCTTGCACTTGCTAGAGCTGGAGCATCATTAACACCATCGCCAACCATGCAAGTAATTCCACTTAAGCTTTTTATAAATTTCCCCTTCCCACTTGGATCTATTTCGCCAATAAAACTATCAATTTTAAGAGAGTACGCAATACGAGTTACAACTGAATTTCTATCGCCACTCACTAAATAACATTTAATTCCAAGTCGTTGCAAATTTTCAATGGTTTTTTTAGCATCTTCTTTAACCTTGTCATCGAATAAAAACGCACCACAGTATTCACCGTCACATCCAACATATACTGCTGTATACGGATGTTGGAAGTCAATTACATCGATTCCATTCATTATCAAATAATTTTTTGAACCCAAAATAATCTTTTTACCATTTATTGTACCACTAATCCCCTGTCCAGGCTCTTCGTAGACATCTTTAACACTAAGATTACCTCGAGCAATAGATTGCGATAGTGGATGAAGCGAAAATCTAGCTAAGTTTTCTGCAAGTTCAACAATTGCTAAATCATCAGGCTTTTCAATTAATGTCATAATTCCTTCGGTAATAGTGCCAGTTTTATCAAAAACAATATTCTTTGTTTTACCTACCTCTTCTAATGCGCAAAAATCTTTAATTAAAATACCAATTTTAGCGGCCCTGCCAATACTAACCATAATTACAGTCGGAGTAGCCAATCCAAGAGCACACGGACATGATATTATCAGTACAGAAATAAGACTAATAATCGCCGATGTAAAATCCCCTTTAAAAATTATCCAAAATAAAAAAGAAAATATCGATATCACTATAACAGTTGGAACAAAAACAGCAGATACTTTATCAACTAATTTTTGTATAGGTAGTTTTGTATTTTGTGCATTTTCAACAAGAGAAATTATTCGCCCAAGAACACTCTCATCCCCTTTTCTCTCGCAACGTACATAAATAGGCCTTTCTACATTTGTTGTTCCACCTATAACTTTATCTCCTATTTTTTTTAATACTGGGATAGATTCGCCACTCATCATTGATTCATCTACACTGCTAACACCACTCTCAACTCTTCCATCAATCGGAATCAATTCCCCACGTTTTACTACTACAACATCACCAATTGAAAGTTCATCTATAGAAATTTCTCCTTCTATGCCGTCTTTAACACGAGTAATAATTTTTGGCTGCATCTCAATCAAGCTTTCCATACTTGATCTGGCCATCATCTTTGTCTTATCTTCAAAAAATCTCCCCAAGAGAACCAAAGCAATAATAACGACACTAGTTTCAAAATAAATATTTTGATTAAATTTAAATATCCAAACAGCAGAGCTATACAAAAAAGCAATCGTCGTTCCGAACGCAATCAAAACGTCCATATTTAACATTCGTATTCTTATAGCATTGTAAGAAGATTTGTAAAATACCCACCCACAAAATAATTGAACAATAATAGCAATTACAAATTGTTCCAAATTTGACAAGAAAATTTTTGAAAACAAACTAAACACCATAGACGTAAAAAGAATTAAACCTCCAAATATAGAAATTACTAACCTTACATACAAAATAGTTGATAGCGATGACTCACCATGAGTATATTTACTCATTTTGGCCGTGTATCCAATTTTTCCAATCTTATCTATTATGTTTTTTATGTCAACGATCTTACTATCATAACTAACTAAGGCTTTGCCTGATGCGTAATTTATTTGTATGAAAGATACTCCGTTTACATCTTTAATAAGAGACTCAATTTGATTTACACAAGAGACGCAGTGCATTCCGCTTATAATTAATTTTACATTTTTTATCATAATACTCACATTCCGCACCTCTCTCTGTTAAGAGCGGAACGATAACGGATTACTTAAACATTTTTTAAAAATCAAAAAGGAAATATTTACATTTTTCCCCTGTGGCCTTTTAACATGTTTATGTAGAATAAGATCGTGTAAACGCATGAGATGTATGTAATCATTAAGATCTCTATTGTATATTTGTGTTATATTATCATTATGTAGTTCTTTCCCTAAAACTTCACACACAATCATCCACTTACATCTAATATTTGTAAGAATATCATTTAATTCACAATCACTAATTTGCAAAAATGTCGTATATGCCAAATATATGTCTGCAAATTTTACATCTTTTGATATATTTTCAAACCTATACTTTCTAAAACGATTACGTGCAATTTCAATAGCTTTTTTATCAAAATCTACACCTAAATATCTATTTGGATCAAAACTCTCGCAAAGCCTACCATCACCACAACCAAAATCTATAACACTAGAATATGTTAATTCATTAACAATAGAACTTAATAATTCTTTTACGTCCCATTCTTTTGGAAATTCACAAAATTCACCTGCGTTAATTTTATTCACTTATTTTAACTCCTAATTTTGCATAAGGTGAGCACTAATACCCCACATTTCACACCATAATGATACCTTAATTTCTCATCAATAAATTTAAAAAAAATTATATGCTTGCCTTTAGATAATATAACAATATAAAATAATGACATGTTTAAAATGGCCGCTTTTTTACATGGAAATGATCTCCACTACTTAGATCACATAGCGCCACTTTCTGGTTTGTTATTTGTTAAGCTTTTCGTGACAGAAGAGCACATCGTACATTTAATTGAAAAGTTTTATCCAAATATACAAGTTGAGTTATTATCAAATAACGCATTTCCTGAATATTTATTGCATAACTACGATGTACTTTTTACTTGCTTGCCAAAACAACTGCTCGACCAGCTATTTTTTTTCGATGAATATAAATTACGCAAAAAACTACTTTTTTGCTGGCTTCCACATGGAAATTCTGATAAAAATAATTTAGGAGCTCTCATAGAAGAAAAAATAGCATTAGTCTATGGCAAGCAAATGATTGATACTTTAAATAAAGAAAATATAACTGCCAACCACATAACAATTGGGAATTTTAGACAATATTTTTACGAAAAAAATAAACAATTTTATTTAAATAGATGTCCAATTTTCAAAATTCAACAAAAAACTATTTTTTACGGACCAACATGGAATGATAGTAATGTTAAAGAACATTTATTAAAAATAATCGAATGTTTACCATATAATTATAATTTATATATAAAATTACACCCAAATATAGCACAAGGACAACTATCGCTATTACTTCATGCGAAAATTGAAGGAAAAACAAATATAATCTTTTTAGATGAAATACCTACAATATATCCAATTTTATAAAACTCTGACATATATATAGGCGATAGTTCTTCAATAGCATACGATTTTCTATATTTCAATAAACCGTTATTTTTCCTTACAAAAACAAGAAGCTTAATACATCATACCGGTGAAATAATTACTATAGACAATTTATTTCAAAAAATAGAAGAAAAAGATGAGCGCCACGAAGTTCGTCAAGACGTTTATAAATATGCATTCAATCAAAAAGTTGATTATAAAAATATATATAATATTATAAATCAAACAATAAGAAATTACATAGAAAAAAACATATATTTATGAATCCAGTAGCATTCTTAGGAGGGCCACCTTTTAACTATCTAGACCATCTAGCACCTCTTAGTTATTTTTTAAAATGTCCACTTATCGTAGAAGATTATGAATGTTATAAACTAGGGTTAAGACATTATCCAAATGTAAACATTCAGTTACAAACTATAAATTTTATGGAAATAGCAAAACAATATAATCTTATTCTGCTATCAACACAAAGAACAATCATTGAAACGAAAGCTATTTTACAATTAGTTAATGCAAATCATGTAAGGTTTTGTTACTGTCACCACGGGCAATCAGACAAAATTGCCGCAAGTCGCGATCTGCCATCACTCTCCGAACGAGATATAACTCTTTTGTATGGCGAAAGACAAAACAACATGTTAAAATTAAATAGGTCTAATAAATATCATAAATTTATGATAGGAAACTATCGATTAGCTTATTATGATAAATATCGCGAAAAATTATCTGCACTAACAAAAAATGAAATTTTTCAACAAATGGATATAAATAAAAAAACAATTTTATATGCCCCAACATGGACAGATAATGATAATAATTATAACTCAACTACATTTTTTCTCTTTTGTGAAGAGTTAATAAATAAACTACCAGACAATTACAATTTAATCGTTAAGTTGCACCCACTTTTAGAGAGATATAATACTGCACACACATACAAAATTCTTAGTTACGATAATTGTAAACAAAATGTAAGGGTAATCTTTAATTTTCCACCAATCTATCAACTGTTAGACAAAATAGATATATACTTAGGAGACTATTCATCAGTAGGTTATGATTTTCTTTATTTCAACAAACCGATGTTTTTTTTGCCAACTAAAAAAGTAAACCTACATAAATGTGGAATGAATGTACCCTCAATCGATGAATTTTTTAAACACATCGGAAACGATCAATCTCATTTAAGCAAAATAAGAAAAGCTTACTACAACGAATCGTTCTCTCCATTTGACCAAACAACACCTTTATACGATAGGTTTCAGGCCATAGATCAAAAAGTTATTACTTTATTATAACCCTAGCTTTTGCAAGAGCATCATTGATATTTTGAAAGATATATTCTTCTCCAATTATATCTACAAGCCCAAATTTCTTAAGATCTATAAGTGTTTGCCCATGAATACCTGATAAAAAAAGAATAATATTCTTTTTTTTGCACTGATCATAAAACTCCTCAATTCCATGCATTCCAGATGCATCTATCATTGGAATTGAACGCATTCGAAGGATAAAGATTTGTGGCGTAGCAATAAGATGATTTAAAATATCTCTGAGCATATTGGCCGCACCAAAGAAAAACGGACCTTGAACTTCATAAACTTCGACTCCGCAAGGAATCACCTTTTTAGAAATATCGTCATAATCACATCTTTCGGGAAAATCTACAATATTCTCATGAAAAATTTTCGATAAAGGGACTACGCTTGACATTTGGCTCATCTGTTTCATAAAAATAAAACTTGCTAAAATCATTCCTACAGATATAGCAACAGTCAAATCAACAAATACAGTTAAAATAAAAGTAATTAGAAGGACAATTCTATCTCCGCATGGAGCTCTTAAAAGGCGTATAAAATGACTAATTTTACTCATGTTCCACGATGTCATAATCATAACAGCAGAAAAAGCAACTAAAGGAATTTTACTCACTACCGGCGCTAAGCAATATAAAATAAAAGCCAAAAATAAAGCGTGCACCATCCCGGCCATGGGGGTTTGCGCCCCTGTTTTAATATTAACAACTGTTCTAGCAATTGCTCCAGACGCTGGAATTCCACCGAAAACGAATGAACCAAAATTAGCAATTCCTAATGCGACCAGTTCGCAGTTAGAGCGATGCTTACCACCAATCATTCCATCGCCAACAACAGCTGAAAGCAATGATTCAACACTTGCGAGGAATGCAATTATTATTCCATTTGTTAAAATTTCTTTAAAATTTCCAATCTGAATTAAGAGATGTTTAACTGATGGTAGTGGCAAACTTCTTGAAAGTTCACCGAAATGAGATCTAATAGTTTCTAATCGAATATTAAACAGCGAACAAACAATTGTTGTTACGACTATAACTGTAACTCCCCATGGGAACCACGGAACAAAACGTCTAATCAATAAAATAACTGACAATGCACCAATTCCAGTATATAATGCAATAGGATTAAAACTAGAAAAAGCATCAAAATAAGCTAACCATTTCCCAGTAAAATTGACAGGCAAATGATCTATTTTTAATCCAAAAAAATCTTTGATCTGCATCGAAAAAATAACAACAGACATCCCAGTAGTAAAACCAATGACAAGAGGGTGCGGGATGTATTTTATCCAAGAACCAACACGGAGAATCCCTAAAAAAATAAGTATAACAGATGCAACAACCATTGATGCACAAAGACCATTGTACCCCATTTTTTGAATAATTTCATAAGAAATAATAACAAAAGAAGCCGTCGGACCACCTACCTGAATCCTACTTCCCCCTAATGCTGAAATCAAAAAACCTGCAATGATTGCTGTGTAGAGACCGCGTTCTGGACCAACTCCACTTGCAATTGCAAATGCCATTGCAAGTGGAAGCGCAACAGTTCCAACTGTAAGCCCCGCTAATAAATCTTTTTTGAAAATTGAAAACTTGTATCCTTTACGCAGATAAAGATAAGATTTTGGTATAAATTCGTGAAATTTAGAGAATAACAAAATACCCCCACAATTAAGTTATGTTATGCTTTAAATATGAAAATGTCAAACAATTTATTTTCAGGCGCCTGACACAGAAAAACCTTTTCTTTATTATTGTTTTGCATTAAGATTATATCAATTAAGGAGAATTATGATACAAACCAGTGATATGATACAAACCAGTGATATGCAAACCAAATCGCTAACATCCGAATATCAGATACCAAAAAAGCAAAACAATATATTTGAAAAAATATGGAAATGTATTGTATCAATATTGAACTATATTCGTAGTTTATTCGGCAGAGTAGCATCAAGTAATAGTTCGAATTATAATGAGCAACTACTATTTACTACTAACACTATTAACAATAGTTATACAGCATCAACTCAACATAGCCAATTGATAGTCGATAATGTTATTAGCGCTAAAGATTTATTCAATAAATATAATAGCAGTTGGAATGATATTAATAAAAATTATAACAGAATTAAATTAGAAGAAAAAGAGTTTTATTCTATATTAGAAAAAAATAAAGAAATTTTTCCTATTTTATATAACCAAGAAACAGAACTTGGAATTGCTGAAAAAAGAATTTTTGAAGAAGGTACAAAAATAATGTATCATGCTGATCTTCATGGAGATTTAAAATCACTACTAGAAATAATAAATCATGCGATTAGAAATGATTATATGGATAAAAATTTAAAATGTACAGAAAAATTCGTTTTAATTTTTGGTGGAGATTATTCTGATCGCGGAGATCATTCAATAGAAGTATTAAGTTTATTGCTTAAATTAAGAATTGAAAATCCAAAAAACGTATTTCTTATTAGAGGTAACCATGAATACGCTGATGTAAATCATATATATTGTGGCGAAGAGGACTTCAATTTTTGTGAATTTATTGGAACATCCAATATGACTTTTTATGAAAAACAAACTACAGTGTATAATAACCAGTATAGTAATCCAAAAGTTAATTTGAGAAATGCATACAATACTCTACCTTTAGAATTATACGTGGGAGTTAAAAATAATAGTAATAATGAAATTAAAATTATTGTATTTTCACATGCAATACCAGATGTATTTTCTAATGCTTATGAATTACTTAATAATAGTTTAGATTGCAACAACATTTCTATTTCCAAAACAACAACGTTAAGTAATCATATCACTAAATTATGTACAGGTAATAGCAACAATAAATTATACACATTAGCTAATAAAGTCAAAAATTTTTATGAAAGTCATAAAAATTATAATGGGTTTACTGACAATAATGATCCAGTCAGCAATTGGGGTGATGTTGTAAAGTGTAACGGTGATAATTGGTTAGCAGATAACGGAGATAATACTAATAGTCGTGGATATAATATGGATAGATACAATATATCGCCAGAACAAATTAAAGACTTTTTTAAACTTAATAGCACTAAAAAATATAAACTTAAAACTGCAATTCTTGGACACACTCATATGCTTGACAATTTTCCAGTAGGGAAAAATAATAATAATAATGTAGCTATTAGATTTCCAGTTGGGGTAGAAGTTAAGATGTATCAACAAGCTAAAGGTCTTGAAAAAGATGTATTTATTACACTAGATATTGATAAAAGCACAAAAAAATGGAACATAACTGTTCATTTACGCGAAAAAGAAAGTGATGTTATTAGTAATTGTGACACAATTCATCTTGATAGATTAAATGCGCAACAAATAGACTATGCACAACCGCAACCACAACCACAACAACAATGTAGACAACAATAGATTTTTTGTTATCTATTGCTCGATATAAGTTAATGGTGAACAAACTTGGACAATATCTAAATCGTTTAAATTATGTATAACAGATTTAGCTTCTAAATCATAACAATATCCACCTTCTTTTAATGGATAAATTTTTGATACATATGCAATATGCAATCCTGTTGGAAAAATTCCATCCAATCCACTAGTAATCAATAAATCACCAACTTTTATTAATTGTTCACCACGTTTATCGTGAATATTTTTTGATTGGCCGTCTCGATCAGAAAATTCGTAATTAAAACCAATGCCTTTAAGTGTATTGCTTAAGCATCGCATGAGAGGTGCACTCGAGCCACACAGCTCACCTTTCGCTAAGTAGCTTGTTGAGTCTTCTTCTCTAAGACAATCTTTAAGTGACTCTAGCATATCAATAAATGTAGATGGATCACAATTTAAATCTTCACGTAATTTTAATTGATCTTCAATAAGATTTATCTGTTCAATCAATATGCTATTTTGCTCATTGCCTCTTACTACCCGAACAGAAGGCGTAAGAGAGCTATCTGTAATAAGTCTAACGTAACTCTTTTCGTCTTCTACTTTTTCTACAACCCCTACAACAGATTGACCTAAAATTACTGGACTATTTTTTGATATTACAGTGAAACCTAATTTCAAATTTTCTTTTTTACCTTTATTTATCCAAATCCCACTACTCCAGAATGAAGGATCACGAAATATAACTTTTGCATCAACCGCATTAACTCTCTGTCGTAAAAGTATAGCTAAATCTTCGCCTCGCCTTTTATAAAACGAATCTTTAGCGCTTTTACCTATAAATTCTTCCAATTTATTAGAATATCTCTCTATCCAATCTTCACTATTCAACCAAGAACGTATTTCTTTAATCTGTTCTTTTAATGATGTGTTTTCCGCATACAATTGTATTAGATCGATATCTTTATCATTCGCTACAAAACAATCTGTATAAAAATAAATCGACTTCCTAATCCAACTAGTAAAGTTGTTTGGTAAATTTAATAAAGAAAATAAAAAAATAGCTAAAGCAAAATAAGTTAAATAATGTCTTCGCATAATTTATCTAATACTCTATAATTTTACTATAATGGGGTGTTAGCTCAGCTGGTAGAGCGCAACAATGGCATTGTTGAGGCCAACGGTTCGAATCCGTTACGCTCCAAATATTGGACTTCTTTCGTAATCTATTCAACGGTTTTCTCAACCGCTTCTAAAAATGCTTGTAACTGTTTCGCTCTTGTAGGATGACGCATTTTTCTAAGCGCTTTTGCTTCAATCTGTCTAACTCTCTCTCTTGTAACTTTAAAATAAACACCAACTTCTTCCAATGTTTTTGGTTTACCATCTATTAATCCAAATCGTTCAATTAACACTGTACGTTCACGATCTGTCAATGAAGATAAAACCTCATTCATTTTATCTTTTAAAATAGAATAACCTGTAGCATCTGATGGAGATTCTGTAGTAGTGTCCTCAAGAAAATCGCCAAACTGACTCTCCCCACTATCACCAACTTCAGCCTGCAATGATATCGGATGTTGAGCAATTTTATAAATTTCACGAATACGTTCAGGGGTAAACCCAAGTTCAGCAGCTAATTCTTCTGGAGTAGGCTCTTTACCAGTCTCCATTGTCAATTTTTTAGTACCACGTAAAACTTTATTGATAGTCTCTATCATATGAACAGGTATTCTAATTGTTCTAGCCTGATCAGCAATAGCTCTTGTCACCGCCTGTCTAATCCACCAAGTAGCATATGTCGAAAACTTATACCCTCGACGATACTCAAACTTTTCGACAGCTTTCATTAACCCCATATTTCCTTCTTGTATAAGGTCAAGAAAAGACAACCCTCTGTTAGTGTATTTTTTAGCAATAGATATAACCAAGCGCAAATTTGATTCGACCATTTCACGTTTTGCCTCCTGCCCCTTATCCATCCATCTTTGAAGCATGCGAACATCTTTCTTAAACTCTTCTAGTCCCCTCCCAGCGGCAAGTTCTTTTTTCTCAAGTTTTCTTTTAGCAGCTACTAATTTAGTTAATGCAAATTTGTTCTTTTCAGCTCTAGGAGACAACTCAGCTATCTCTTTTTCTAACTCCAAAAATCTCGCATAGCTACTTAATATTACCTCGTCAAAATCTTCTATTACACTATAACGAAAATGCATTCTTCTGAGATATGCTTGGGTTCTAATTCTACTTTTTTCAATTTCTTCAAGAATTTTTACTCTATCAACTTTAGATAGAGTTGTTGCTTTCAACTCCTCCAAATATTTTTCCAACTGAACGTCTTCTTCAATTAAAAGATCACGCAATCTTGGCAACATTTTTAAAAAATGTTGTTTGTCATCGATCTCTTTTTCGGAAAGAATTTTATCAAAACGATCTTTTCCATGAACAAGATAGTGAATAATAGATATAGTTTCACTTGTTGAATAGCGAAATCGCATAATAATTTTTTCTATTTGAAGTTGTGCTTTTTCTATTCTCTTAGAGATCTCTACCTCTTCTTCACGCGATAACAGCTGAACGTAACCCATCTCTTTTAAATACATTCTAACTGGATCGTCTGCAGCGGCGTCACTCTTTTTAGGTAAAGACTCAACCTCCTTAACTTCTTTTTTTCTCTCCCTTTGCTTTTCTACCTCTGCTTGATTAAGAATTTGAACGTCCATTCCAGAGAGAAATATCAAAATCTGATCAATTTGATCAGAGGAATCAAAACTCATAGGTAAAATATCATTTATCTCTTCATAAGTGATAAATCCTTGATCTTTTGAGATAGCTACAATCTCTTCAATTTTTTGCTGATACTGAGGATCAAATGATTGTTGTTCTTTTTCTTTTGACATACTACATCCAATAGGAGATTATATATAAAACATATCACGAATTATACTTCTTGTACAATGGATAAAACTCTTAAACTTCATAAAGCATTACAAAAATACATATGTGAATTATTACCAAAAAATGAAGGGATAATTGAACAACCATTTCCGGGTCACTTTGCAGACATAGCATGGGAGAGAGAGATGATAATATTTGAAATTCAATGTTCGCCAATTCCAATCGAAGTTGTTGTAAAAAGAAACAATGATTACACACAACTTGGATTCTCAGTTGTTTGGATCTTACACCAAAAAACATTCAACAAAAAATATGTAACAAAATCAGAATATTTTCTAAGGAAAAATACGTGTTACTACACTAATTTCACTTTAACAGGCAGAGGATATGTTTATGATCAACTAGAACATTTTAATAAAAATATAAGGATTATTAAATCGTCACCATTACAAGTAGATATTTCCAAGCCGTTTCGCAAAAAAACGCAATTAACATTCAAGGGCGATAAATTTCATCAAAAACCAGATATTTTATCTTTATTCGAAAACAAAAAATTATCAACAAACTTATCAATATTCAAAAAAATACTTAATAAGTATGACTCAATATTAACGAATATTTTAAAAAAAATATCAAGTTTGTAATAAATTAAAATTTAATTGTAACTACTCAGGCCCCCACTATTAAGAGGAGAATCGGGCACGGCAACGGACACGGTAACGTTCACGAAAGAAAAATCTAAGCCGGTCTTTCTTAAGCGCCAAATCAGTAAAATTTTTACTCTCCACTAATAATGTTTTTCTGCTATTTTATAGCGTATGAATTCAAAAGTAAGCCCCATTTCGACAGCACGCAAACAAGGATGGAACATTTGGAATGCCTTGATGGACGCTATAATGGGACATCCGAGACTGTTGGAGCCTACCCTGAGTATGGGAACAATAGCCGCTTAAAATCTTTTCTCTGGAGACAAGAATGAATTATTTTGATCATGAGAAATTGGATGTATACACAAATGAATTCAAAAGTTGGGAATTTGACAAAGCCGGCGCCGCATATTTGAAGTAGCGCAGCGACGTCGAAGCAGCTCAACTTG
>JAHFTJ010000033.1 GCA_023269435.1 Chlamydiota bacterium | reverse complement strand
GAGATACTCATTTTTGAGTATGAATTCAACTCCTATAGATATTGATGAATTTCAGCGGGAATCGCTGTAAAAAGAGCATATTTATCAAACAAAACATTTGTATATTTTCCATTTAAAAAATAAGGGATAAAAGATAACCAAGTAATAACAAGAGGCAAAAAACATCTCAATGTGATTTTATAAGAAATCGGCATGTTTAAAAATATAGAAATGATTATAAAAATTGGGAATAAAAGTTCTGGTATTTTCGAATGAAGAACAATGTGTCGAATATCTTTATATTTAAATGCTAAACTAAAACTAAGGCCTACAATATGAGTAGACAATGCAAGAAAAAAGCAATTGAACGAAAAGAAATACTTAATACTAACATTAATCTTATCATATAATAAAACACCGCAAATACCATAAATTAACGGAAGAAAAACAGATGAGAAATAAATAAAAAAAAAATTTAAAGATAGTTTTCCGTACAAATATCTATCTAAGATGTTAAGAGACGATCTAGACAAAACATTGACGCAACAATTTATAAGCATATTTATAATAAAAAGATTAATTTCAATACATAGTTTAATAAATACATTAATAAAAATCGATCAAAAAATATCGAACAGAAATATTTAATAAAATGTCAAGTTGGAGATTTTCATAGACAAATTTATTTTTCTACTGTATATAGTATATATATAAATAGGAGAACACTATATATGGTAGATCAAGCTTTATTGTCTGAAGAATTTACAGTAATATGCAGAGACAAATCTAAAAAAATAATCACAGCATCTGAAATTAAGAAAAAAATCACATTGGCGAGTAGAGGATTTGAGTTTGAAATCTCTATAGATGAATTGTTTGATTCTACTATTTTAAACTTTTACGATGGGATAAAAGAAAGCGAAATAGACACAGCATTAATAATGGCCTCAAGATCTAAAATAGAGAAAAATACAGCCTATTCATACATAACATCTAGACTTCTTTTGGATAAAATATATCGAGAAACGATGGAAATTTCCTCTAATGACTCTAACATTAGAGAGGTACATAAAAAATATTTTATATCATATATAAAAAATGGAATAAAAGATGAAAAATTATTTACACAATTAATTAATTTTGATTTAGAAGAACTTGCAGATGCACTTGTACTAGAAAGAGACAACTATTTTCAATACATTGGGCTGCAAACTCTTTATGACAGATATTTCATACATACTATGCAACGAAGGCTAGAGACACCGCAAATTTTCTGGATGCGCATTGCAATGGGTTTGTCTGTAAATGAAGATAAAAAAACTAAACGAGCTATTGATTTCTACAATACACTTTCTGAATTTTTATACTGCCCAGCAACGCCAACATTATTTAATTCAGGGACTAAACATCCTCAACTTAGTTCATGCTACTTATCAACTGTGTTAGATGATTTACAACACATATTCAAAGTCATTTCTGACAATGCTCAATTATCAAAATGGGCTGGTGGATTGGGAAATGACTGGACAAACGTTAGGGCTACAGGTTCTTTAATCAATGGAACAAATGGACAGTCGCAGGGGATCATCCCATTTTTAAAAGTAGCAAACGACACAGCAGTTGCCGTTAATCAAGGCGGAAAACGTAAAGGCGCTCTATGTTCTTATTTAGAGACATGGCATTTAGATATCGAAAACTTTATAGAGCTCAGAAAAAATACAGGCGATGATCGAAGACGTACTCACGATATGAACACAGCCAATTGGATACCAGATTTATTTATGAAAAGAGTAGAAAGTGGAGGTAAATGGACATTATTCAGCCCTAGCGATACTCCTGATTTACACGATTTATATGGTGAGGAGTTCGAGAAAAAATACGTAGAATATGAGCAAATGGCTAACAATGGGAAAATTATACTATTTAAAATTGTAGATGCTGTGACTTTATGGCGTAAGATGTTGAGTATGCTGTTTGAAACTGGTCACCCATGGATAACGTTTAAAGATCCATCAAACATTCGCTCAATGCAAGATCACGTTGGCGTAATACACAGCTCAAATTTATGTACCGAAATACTGTTAAACACATCAAAAGATGAAGTTGCTGTCTGTAATTTAGGTTCTATAAATTTAGTCTCCCATATGAAAGATGGCAAAATAGACGAAAAAAAACTTTCAAATACAGTGCGCATAGCTATACGAATGTTGGATAATGTAATAGACATAAATTTTTATCCAATAAAAGAAGGGGAAAATGCCAACAAAAAACATCGTCCTATAGGTTTAGGATTAATGGGTTTTCAAGACATTCTTCATATCAGTAAAACTAGCTATGCAAGCGATAAAGCAGTGCAACTTGCCGACAAAACAATGGAAATGATATCTTATTATGCAATATTGTCATCTTCTGAACTTGCAAAGGAACGCGGAACTTACTCTACTTATGAAGGATCTAAATGGGATAGAGGATTTTTACCAATAGATACTATCGATATACTTGAAAAACAACGGGGTCAACATATCGAAATCGATAGAACTACCACAATGAATTGGAACTATGTTAGAGAAATGATAAAAATTAACGGTATGCGAAATAGTAATTGTCTCGCAATAGCGCCAACAGCAACAATAGCAAATATAATTGGTGTTTCAGCCTCTGTAGAACCAAATTACAAAAATCTTTACGTGAAATCAAATCTATCTGGTGAATTTACAATTCTAAACAAATTTTTAATAGACGAGTTAAAGAATAATCAATTGTGGGATGATGAAATGCTAGAAGACTTAAAATACTACGATGGATCAATTGTAGAAATAAATAGAATACCTGATAACATAAAGAATCTTTTCTTAACTGCGTTTGAGATAGATGCAAAGTGGATTATAGAATGTGGTGCAAAAAGACAAAAATGGATAGATATGGGTCAATCTTTAAATCTTTATCTTGATGAACCAAACGGTAAAAAAATTCACGAAATATATATGAATGCATGGAAAAAGGGGCTAAAAACTACGTATTATTTGAGAACTCTTGGGGCAACGCAAATAGAGAAATCTACGATTGATATTAATAAAAGAGGGTTACAGCCAAGGTGGATGAAAAACACATCTGCATCTAGTAATATAAAAATAGATAGAGAAATTAAAAGCTGTTCACTAAATGAAGGTTGCGAAAGCTGTCAATAAAAAGGTTGAAAAAATGTTTATTAAACAAAATAAAAAACGTCTCCATGCTAACGAGAAAAGACTGATTAACTGCACCAAGGTAGACGTCAATCAATTGATGCCTATGAAATATAAATGGGCGTGGGAACATTATTTAAACGGATGTGCCAATCATTGGATGCCAACGGAGGTATCTATGGCAAAAGACATAGAGATGTGGAAGTCAAACGAGCTGAGTGAGATGGAAAAACATTTAGTTATGAGAAATTTAGGGTTTTTTTCTACAGCTGAAAGTTTAGTCGCCAACAACATAGTGTTAGCTATCTTCAAACACGTAACGAATCCTGAAGTTAGACAATACCTTTTAAGACAAGCATTTGAAGAAGCTTTGCATACGCATACGTTTCATTACATTGTAGAATCTTTAGATTTAAACCCTGGTGAAATTTTCAACATGTATAACGAAATAGAATCTGTTTCAAAAAAAGATAGTTTTGCAATGGAATTGACTGAAAATATTTTAGATCCAAACTTCATAACTGAGACAACAGACGATAAGCAAAAATTTGTAGAGAACTTAATCGGATATTACATAATAATGGAGGGAATCTTCTTCTATAGTGGTTTTGCCATGATACTGTCGCTTCATCGTCAAAACAAAATGACTGGAATTGGCGAACAATTTCAATTTATATTAAGAGATGAGACGATACATTTAAACTTTGGAATAGATTTAATAAATGAAATTAAAGAGGAAAATCCTAAAATTTGGACAATAGAATTTCAAAATCACATATTAAATATAATAGACAAAGCTGTAAATCTTGAAATTGCTTACGCAAGAGATTGTCTTCCAAAAGGGATTTTAGGGTTAACAAGCGAGATGTTTGAAGAATATGTAGGATACATAGCCGATAGAAGATTAGAGAGAATAGGGTTAAATGCAAAATATTATGGAAAAAATCTATTTCCATGGATGAGCGAGGTGATAGATTTGGGAAAAGAGAAAAATTTTTTTGAAACAAGGGTAACAGAATATCAATCATCATCTACTTTAACATGGTAAAAAAACAAATTTTCTTTAATAATGTGTGGTAGATTAACCATTTATTTGAAAAATAGGAATATCTATGAAAGTAGGCGATAAATACCGTCAATTTACAGTAAAAAAATCTACAAAAATAGATGAAATTAATGTTCACGTTACAGAACTCACACATGATATAACAAATTCAGATATAATTCATATATCGGCAAATGATGATGAAAATTTATTTTCATTAACATTTAAAACTTATCCAAAAAACAATAGTGGCGCACCTCATATTTTAGAACATACCACGCTATGTGGATCAAAAAAATACAATGTACACGACCCTTTTTTTTTAATGTTAAGACGAAGTAGCAATACTTTTATGAATGCTTTTACATCAACTTTGTGGACAAGTTATTTGGCTTCGTCAAAAATAGAGAAAGATTTTTACAATTTATTAGAAGTTTATCTAGACGCTTGTTTTAATCCTCTTTTAACAAAAGAGGCTTTTCAACAGGAGGGGCATCGCCTATCTTTCGAAAAAGAAAATGACCCCTCGTCAGACCTTGTAATTAAAGGTGTGGTTTACAATGAGATGAAAGGGGTATTTTCAAATCCGCTCTCTATTTTTTTTAGAAAATTAACAGCTGGTTTATGCTCTGACAGCGTTTACGGGCTTGATTCTGGTGGTATTCCAGAAGAAATACCAAACTTAACATACGATGATCTGATATCTTTTCACAAAGAATACTACCATCCGAGTAGGTGTATTTTCTTTTTTTATGGCAACATACCAATTGAAAAACACATAGATTTCATTGGAGAAAAAATATTAGATAACGCAATTCAAAAACAACAAATACCAAACTTACCAAAGCAAAAAAGATTTACAAAGCCAAAGAGAGAGTCGTCCTTTTATCCAAGTCATGACAAAGATACATCTAATAAAACAATAATAGGGTTTGCATATCTAACAGCAGATATCGAAGATCAAAATGATTTACTTGCGCTAGCTTTAATAGATTCTATATTGATGGATACAGATGCATCTCTCCTAAAATACAAGTTAATTAACTCTGGATTTTGCATTAATGTAGATTCTCACTATGATCCGTATACAAAAGATGTTCCATATTCAATAATATGCACAGGATGTGCCAGCAACGATGCAGACAGGTTGGAGATGTTCTTGTACAACAGTTTAAAAGAAATAGCGTCTCAAGAAATACCTGCAGAGATGATAGAAGGAGCGTTGTACCAGTTAGAGTTTAGTAGAAGCGAAATGTCATCAGATGCCCAACCGTATGCAATAGACTTATGGTGGAGGACTGTATTGTCATATATTCAAGGTGGGTCTTTATTAGATGGATTAAAAATACATTCATTATTTGAAACATTACACGAGTTAATAAAGCAACCAAATTACCTCTCAAATATTATAAAAAAATATTTCATTGACAATCAACACATGTATAGATTGTCAATGTCTCCAGACTTAACATTAGCTGAAAAAATAGACAAAGATGAAAAAGAGCATTTAGAAAAGAAAAAAAAGAGCTTATCAAAACAAGAGATAGACGAAATTTTAAAAGAGAGTAGAAAACTTAAAAAATATCAAAAAAACGAAAAAAATGAAGATACTAGCTGCTTACCAATATTATCTTTAAATGATATTCCAAAAAACATAGAATATTATCCAATTACAAGAGAGACGTACGATGGTTTAGATGTTTACCACCATAATTGTTTCACAAATCAAATAATTTATGCAGACATTGTCTTTGACCTCCCTCAAATAGATGAAAAAAATTTACAATATCTCAGGCTCTTAGTTTCAATTTTAACAGAATTAGGATCAGGCAACAGAAACTACATAGAAAATCTAAATTATATAAATAGACACATTGGTGATGTATGGACAAATTTATCTCTAAATGTACAAAGGGAAGATACAAAAAACTGCTACCCTACAATTTCGCTTTCAGGGAAAAGTCTAAGTAAAAAAAGTAGAGAGTTATTTCAAATTATGCAAGATTTTATCCTTTCAGCAGACTTGCAAGATGGGAAAAGAATTAAAGAACTAGTGGTACAATCGTACACTGAATTACAACAACAACTAAATAGTCAAGCTATAGGTTATGCAATAAAGCAATCTGCAGCTAGCTTTTCATCATGGAACCATATAAGCAATATATGGTATGGATTACCATATTACAAATTTATAGAAAATTTAGCAAAAAATGTAGATGAAGAACTTCCATTTATAATAGAAAAATTCGAAGAATTATTTAAGTCTATTTTTCATTTGAATAATCCACACCTACTATTGTCTTGCAGCGATGAAATTTATCAAAATATAAAAAATAACAATTTCTTCCAGCTTAATACATTAGCAAAAGCATCTGGTTCATTCCACCCTTGGGTTGAGTTGCCAAACACTCCAGTCGCCATGCATGAAGGAAAAATATTAGCTTCTACTATCGCACACAATGTGCAATCTATACACACAATAACAATTGTATCTAATAAATCGGCGCCACTTAAATTAGCCACATATATTCTAGAAAATACACAAATACACAATCTAGTTAGAGAAATTGGAGGTGCATATTCAAGTGGAGTAAAATACAATATTTTAACTGGAAATTATCAATTTTTCAGTAGCAGAGATCCGAATATATTAGAGACATATAAATCTTTTCAACGCTCAGTAGAGAACATTGCAAATGGTGATTTCACAGATCAAGACTTACATGAAGCAAAACTAAATTATATACAAGATGTAGATGCTGTTGTTCCACCAGGAATGCGCGCATCTATCACCTATTTTCAACATAAAGTTGGACTTACAAAAGAAGTTCGTCAAGCATTTAGAGATCAGATTCTTTTGTTGACAAAAGATGAAGTTGTAGATGCAGTTTCAGAACATCTCCTTCCAAAAATGAAATTATCAAGTGTGCGAGTCTCTTACGCAAGTAAAGATCTTTTTAAACAAAACACCATTATGTTCGATAAAGAAAATTTTCCTCAATTAGCTATCTCGGACCTCTATAGCCAGTAAGTATAAAATATTTACTGCATTCATGGTTACTAGTATGGGGAAAGGGTTCTTTTTTATTTTCTACTGATGTAAAAATATCTCTCAAATATTTTTCTATTTTTTCTATTAATGCTGACTTAACATCTTTAATAAAGGTATTTTTGTCTTGTTGTGAAAGATCTTTTACAACTGGCACAATATCAAAATTTCCTTGTTTATAGTTACATATTCTATCTAGAACGTTTTTTTTGATACTTTTATCTTGTATATTGTAAACTTCATTTTTGTTTACAAATTGTCTATCATAGAAAATAGCACCAATTGCAGTTTGCTCAGTAATAAGTGTAGAATTTTCATCAAAAAGCAATTTTCCCATAACTTCCCACGGATGTTCATTGTTAAAAAATTTTAACACACATGGATCTACAACTACTTTGTCTGCTAGATTAGCAACTAAGTGAGCTTGTGTTTTTAAATCCACACATAGATGTCTATTTAATAAAAGAACATTTTTATTAATAGTTTTATCGACACTATCCCCCGCCTGATAATTAAAGTTAATGTCTAAAGTAAACCATTTGGTATCATTATTGTCTTTAGGCAATATTTGATCAGATGTTCTTCCAACAAAAATTCCTATCTTAAATCCATTTGCACGAAGATCCTTTATTGTTTTTATTACATTTTCTACATTATATCCATAATTTTCGATTATTTTATTTTTTACATACTCGCCGCCATTTCCACCACGTGGAATATCATATTCAACATCAAGTTTGTTTAAATCAATTGGAATTGGTTGAACTCTATCCGCGCGAAATTTTTTTATTATACAACGGTAAGCTTGGGCAAAAAATTGAAATATAGCTATAAAGATAGCTAATACTTTATTTCTAAAGAGTGGTTTTTGAAAGTCATGATTTAATTGAACTTTAGTAGTAGTGATATTATTATTATTATTATAACAATTCATATATACATAATACAATATGGGATAATAATTGCAAAGATTTTTAATAAATAATTATTGTGATAGTACCATTGGTGAATTTTGATTAAATGTACACCCTTCTAATAACAATGTATCAATAAAATTAATTGAATAATTTGATGAGAGAAATAACTCGTTGTCTAACATATACTGATGGAACGGGATTGTCGTTAAAACTCCCCCTATTTGAAACTCTTTTAACGCTCTTTTACTATGATTTATCGCCTCAGAACGGTCTTTTCCGCGAACTATCAATTTTGCAATCATCGAATCATAATACGGCGATATGCAACATCCACTATAGCATGCACTATCAACGCGAACGTGTGGGCCGCCGCTTGGGATAAAATATTCTAATTTTCCTGGGCTTGGTGTAAAGTTATTATTTGAATCCTCGGCGTTCACGCGAAATTGAATTACGTGATTCTTAATATTTATATCATCTTGTTTCATGTTTAATTTTTCACCAAATGCTGTACGAATTTGTTCTTTAATTAAATCAACCCCTGTTCTCTCCTCTGTAACAGTATGCTCAACTTGTATTCTAGTGTTTACTTCCATAAAATAGAAATTACCTATCTCATCTAATAAAAACTCAACGGTTCCAACTGTGTGGTAATTTACAGCTTTTACAATGCGTATTGCTGCATCACACATTTTTTTACGCAATTCACTAGTTAAAATAGGGCTTGGCGATTCCTCTATTAATTTTTGACGTTTGCGTTGTATAGTACAATCTCTCTCGCCTAAATGAACATAATTTCCATACATATCACCAAGTATTTGAATCTCAATGTGTCTAGCGTTAACTATCATTTTCTCTAAGTAAAGATCTCTATTTCCAAAAGATTTCTCTCCTTCTATACCGGCTTGATTAAACATAGAGATAAATTCTTTTCTATTATTAACAATGCGAATCCCCTTCCCTCCACCACCATGAACTGCTTTTATAAGAACAGGATAACCAATTAGATCGGCTATATTAAGACCGTCTTCTGAATTTTTAACAACTCCATCGCTACCAGGAATGACAGGACATTTTACAAATTTAGCTATCTCTTTCGCTTTTATTTTATCTCCCAAAAGCTCTATAGCTTTATGAGTTGGACCTATAAATACAATATTAGAGTTTGTGCATATTGATGCAAATTTTGAATTTTCACTTAAAAATCCATATCCTGGATGAATAGCATCTGCATGTGTAATTTCACACGCAGCAAGAATATTTGATATTTTCAAGTACGAGTTAACTGACAAAGCATCACCTACGCAAATAGCTTCATCAGCGTAAAGTACGTGTAATGATTCTCTGTCAACTTCTGAGTAGACAGCAACAGTTGAAATTCCTAAATCGTGACAAGCCCTTATTACACGAACTGCAATCTCACCTCTATTCGCTATTAATATTTTTTTCATTCTATTGTGAACAATAATTGCCCATACTCTACTGGTCTTCCATTTCCAATTAAAACTTCTTTAATTATTCCATCTAGATCACTTTTTATTTCATTCATTACTTTCATAGCTTCTATTATACATAAAGTGTCTCCTTTGCATATTTCATCACCTTGTTTAACAAAATGTTTAACGTCTGGCGATTCACTACTATAAAAAGTTCCAACCATTGGAGATTTTATGCTTCTTTGTAGAATATTAGATTTTTCAGGCAAGGCTACTACGCTTTCGCACTTAACATTAGATGGATACGTCTGAACCGCATTTTTTTCCAATGTAACTTCAACGCCGTTTTTTTCTCTTATTTTTAATTTGTTAAGGCCAGATTTTTCTAAAATCTCTATTAATTCCTTTACATATTCTAAATCCATACTTTTTATAAACGCTGCACGTATTCATCCAATTTAGTATCTACTTTAATGATATCTCCACTCTCTATAAACATAGGCACTTCTAAGCGTGCACCTGTCTCAACAACTGCAAGTCTATTAGAAGCAGACATAGCCATAGATGGATCTAAATCTTCTATTTTTACAACTACTAACTCCAAGAATTTAGGTAAATCTATAGAAAAAATTGCATCTCCATAAAAAAGAGCGGAGACTACTATCCCTTCTTTCAAATAATTTACTTTATTGCCAATAACCTCTTGATCTACTAATACTTGTTGAAGATCATCTATATCTAAAAAAAGATGTTTTTTCCCCTCCATGTAAAGATACTCAAGTCTTCTATCGTTGAGTTTTACTTCTTCAACCTCTTGATCGACCTTAAAATTTTTTTCCAACATCTCTTCAGACATTAAATTTTTCAATTTTGTCTTTATAAAAGGGACGCCTTTAGCTACAGTAACCTTAACACATGATTCTACACGAAAAACCTTATCTTCAAGAACAATCGTTATTCCAGGTGTTATTTGATTACTTTTAATTATAGTCTCTTTGCTCATACTCCCCCATCAATAATTTTCATTAATTGTTCCGCTAATTTTTTAAAATCATGCCTAATCAAATTTCTATTCATGATATCGCCAATATTAATTTTAGCAACTTCTCCTAACAACGGCGCCTCCACCAACCTACTATCAATCATATCATTTTTTATAAGCTCACCTTCCTCATGGTATGCTTCTATCAACTCTTCTACAGGAGCTTGGTTGTTAACTAAAATAACATCGAAAACATCACCACCTATGAATTTACCAATCTCCCTTACATAGTCGCTCACTTTAAAGCCAGTTGTTTGCCCCCTCCTATTCATCAAATTAACAACGAGAATTTTTTTTGCTTTAGAATCTCGAATAGCAGCTGGTATGCCATCTACAAGTAAATTTGCAATTAACGACGTGTAGAGTCCACCTGGTCCAAATATAATTGCATCGGCATTTAATATTTTATTTATCGCGTTTGGATTTGCTGATGAGAATTCATTTAAAAATATTTTTTTATACCCACGATCTATCTTTCTAGATAGGTAAATTTCGCTCTCACCATCTAATAAATCGCCATTATTCAATATCATTTTAAGGCGAACCTGATCAGTTGTAACAGGAATTACATTTCCTTTAATGTTAAGGACTTTACCTATCTCTTCTATCGCCTTTTCAAAAGATCCCGTAACTTTTTCTAATGCAGATAAAAAAATATTACCAAAACTATGCCCCTTCAACCACCCATTTTCAAATCTGTAACTCATTAAATTTCGCATCAATATAGAAGCGTCCGATAACGCTACAGCGCACTGCCTAACATCGCCAGCCGGCAATACACCCAATTCATCCCTCAAAATCCCTGTGCTTCCCCCATCATCTGCCATAGATACAATTGCACTTATATCAAGTTGATAGTCTTTCAAACCTTTCAAAACGACAAAATTACCTGTTCCACCACCTATTGTACAAATTTTTCGCATAATATATTAAATTGACGAACAGTCATTGCCCTATCACTTTGATTAAAAAAATACGTCCCTGAAACCAATCGGTTTGCCCCTGCCAATATAGATTCTTCTCCACTTTTTAAGTCAATTCCACCATCTACCTGAATATCTCCATTAAACCCAATGCTGCGCAAAAACCTCACCTTTTTTAACATATCAGGTAAAAATTTTCTACCACCAAAGCCTGGCTCAACAGTCATTATCAAAATCTTATCTACATTGTCCAAATACTTTACCAATAAAGTTTCTGATGTTTCAGGTTTTATTGCAATTCCAACTTTTTTATTGCATTTTTTTATATAATTTTTTACATATTCTATATCTTCAGTAGCTTCAAAATGGAATGTAATTTCATCTGCGCCGCTTTCTGCAAATGTCTCAATAAATCTATCTGGAGAGTATATCATTAAATGTACATCTAAAATTAGATCTCTACAACTTTTTTTTATAGCTAAAACCATATCAGGACCCATCGATAAATTTGGAACAAATAATCCATCCATAACATCGAGATGGATAATTTTAATCCCTGCTTTTGCACACAAAAAAGCCTCATCTCCAAATCTGGCCCAATCAGCTGCAATCATTGATGGTTCTACCTGCGCAAATTTTCTATTCATATAAAATGCAATTGTAATCGACATTTGACAAATAGATCAATCAGTAAATCCTACATTCCACACCAAGCGTGAGACAAGAAGCATAAAATATTGAATATCAGCGAAAGAAAGTGGAATGTGGACTCAGCTGATCTCCGCAATCTCCTTTACTCCTCGTCGTGGCATCTGAACTGTTACGATAGATCAATGTAAAAATATCAAAGTGTCATAGCGTCAGGCCTGACCTAGGGGTATGATCTATGCGACAGCCCCCATTAGAGATGGATTGTCAAATTTTGTCCTTTTAATATTTTGATTCCTAAATGACTCGCAGGCATTCACTTTTTCGGTCAAT
>JAHFTJ010000032.1 GCA_023269435.1 Chlamydiota bacterium | reverse complement strand
ATAGTGCAGCGGTCATCGAAGTGAGAATTGACCATTTTTCCACAAGCCCTAGCAAACTCAAGTTTTTTAGAAAAATTACCGGCTATCAATCAGTATTATTTTCAATTTCGAAAGAGGTCTACTGTAAAAAAAACTAAATACAGCTGACTTATACACAAAAAACAAAAAGAAATAATTATTAAACTTTATGATTTGCTTTTTTAAAGCATAACAGTTCAAAGTATAGTTGTTTAATTGTGTCATTTTCTTTTTGTAGTTGAAATATATTGTTATGTCCTTTTTCGGGACCAGATTGGTGTATAGCTAAATCTGGGTGTGAGTCAACGTAAGCTTTAAAAGATGCATTGTCTTGCATCAATTCATCAAACAATGAATATAAAATTAGCGTATCTTGTTTTGAACAGTGACTTAAAACTGTTTCTAGGTTATCTATTTTCCAATTTGAAAATGATACTATTTTATTTAGATATTCGTGAAATAGTGGTGATGCAAAAAAATCGTCTATTATTGACTTTTCCTTATCCTTTCTCATTAAAAGATTTAAATATGCATTGACCTCATGTATTTTTTGTGTAAATGGTGATGTTAATAGTGCCAAAAATCCAGTGACAATTAGTAAATTATCCAAAACTATGGATTTAGTGATTTCTTTTAGATTATTAGTGTTGCTCTCTTTTTTTGAAAAAAGATTGCAGATACTGTCTTTAATAAAATAAGCTGTTCTGACTGCGCACTCTATAGGGGAGACAACTATGTCTTTTATGGCATATATAATTTTATCTGCAAATCCTATTTCTTTGTAAGGTTTCGTTATTGATTCTGTAATTGTACGATTTATAAATTTTGTAAAAATAGTTTTGTGCAATATTGCTATCAACATTTCAGTAGATGTAAACGTATGTTGTATCACTTTTTTTATTCCACCAAAATGTTGTGATACATGTAGAGCTACAGCTCCTCCGAATGAAATTCCCTCTATTGAGATATTTTCTAATTTTACCCCTTTGTTTAAAAGATACTCTATTACTTCACTTCCATCTTTAATAACTTCTTCAAAATTTTTATATTTATCACCTTTAGATTCGCCAACACCTTTATAATTAAATCGCAGCACATTTACTTTGTAATCATTAAGGAACTCCACTAACTCTGGTCGTTTTTCAAAATCTTGTTCATAAGAGTGCATTTGGCCATTGAATACAATGTGCCACTGTTGATCTTTAAATTCTAACTTGTCGGCTTCATTATAATGCAATGTTACACCATCTAGAAAACCTCCATCATCAAGATCTATATTAATTTTTTTAATTTTACATATATCACCATTGTTAATAGTGTCTATAATAGGTTGTACATCAAATGTTTTTGATGGGCCTGGAAATGTTGGAACAAAATAGTTTGAAACTATTTGTCCGCATGTATTTTGCATAAGCTCAAGAAGATACATCAGTGATGCAGAGTAAAAACTCTCTTGTTCTGTGCTCAGTAATTTTTGATCTTCCAATTGTTTAATTTTATTATTATCTATTGCATTAACCATAATACAAACATAATACAATAAGATATGAGTTTTTGTACAACTCTATTATTATTCATTAATAGCGTTATTTAGCTGTGACATTTGAGCTTCAGAATATATTGGAAGTTCAAGTTGAATTTTTGAATTTCTTTCATTGAAAAATCTTGCAGATAATTCTAAGTTATTTTCTTTTTTTTCTAGATTTAGAATAGTAAGATATTCAAATTTTGGTGAATATCTATTTTTAATGTTATTTTCAGTTGTACGTAAATGATATTTCATATAGCAATATAAAGTGTTGCGTTGTGCATTAAAAACAATTTTTCCACGTCTATCCTGACCTTGAAAATAATCATCTCCATATAGTCTGCAAGTAAAAAATACGTGTTTAGCTAGATAAGAATAAAATCCTTGATGAAGATTATTAAGTGCTAATTCCATGTATTCTTTATCTTTTAATAACGCTTGCAATTTTTTTATTTCATCTTTGCTTTTTACGATGTAATTTCCATCTTTATCAATTACTATAATTTCACCACCCCTAGAAGTGTCTTTAAATATTTGCTCTATTGAACTGTTATCACCTGGTATAGATTGATTAATAGTTAGTGTATGACTAATATTTATTATCTGCTTGGTTTTGAAAATTCTCTATAAAGTTATTAGCATTCTTAATTTCTTTGTCGATATTTACAATAAACGCGCCTTGCGTCATCCATTTGACAATTGATTTAAAAATAAATGGAGAGAATACGATCAACCCTATAGGTATTGTTATAATGGCTAACGCCACTAACGAAATACGCATTAAAATTTTATTTATATTATTTTGATATGAATCTACTAAATGATTTATACGTACATACGTATTACTTAATGGTGGATTAAAAAAGTCTATAATTACATTCACAATATTATTTAACTATATTTCAGCATTTATTTCAATGACATTGCGCGATTTTTTCTTATTTGCGTTTTACTTTGCATAGATAGATTAGTAAAAATTTGGATGGTTGATTGTGATATTTTATTATAGTGGTAAGTTTTTTTTATTATCTCTTTTTTTGCAAGATTGAATTTTTGAGAATTTCTTATTTTTTTATTTTTATAAAGTTCAGCTAAAAAAAAGAGATGGGATTTTATACTATCTTGAGTTTTTTTTAAAGCATCAATCTCTATATTAAAATTATTTTGATTATTTAGAGACGATAATATATCTTCATTATAGATTAATTTATCTAATATACTCGATATTTTGTTCAATGTGTTCATCATAAATCCGTTTGTTAATGTTCTATTTTTTTCTTATAATAGTATTTCTAATTTTAAAAAAGAAAATATTGTATTTATTTTTTTCTTGTTATGAGTTATATTTTTTGCGTTTTGAAAAAGGAGAATTATGAGAAGATTTTGCCCATTGGCGTCTGGATCTAGTGGCAATGCAATTTATTTGGAAACAAATAAATCTAAAATACTTTTTGATGCAGGGATAAGTTTTAAGCAACTTGAAAAGCGTCTCGGAGAAATTGGTGTAAATGTTAATGAGATAGACGCAATTGTAATATCTCACGAACATTCTGACCACACTAAAGGGTTGGAAATGGTTGTCAAAAAATTAAACATACCAGTTTTTTGCAACAGTGATACAGCAAATGCTATATGTCAATCTATGGCTGTTAAACCAAAGTTAAAGATTTTTTTAACTGGGGAAGATTTTCATTTTAATGATGTTGAGATTCATCCATTTAGCATTCAACATGATACTGCTGATCCTGTAGGATTCACAGTAAAATTTGATGATTTAAAGATAGGGATTTGTACAGATGTTGGCTTTATAACCAAATCTGTTGAAAATCATTTGAAGTGGTGCGATTATCTTTACTTAGAGGCAAATCACGATGAAGATATGGTTCATTCTTCATCGCGTCCTATGATTTATAAAAATAGAGTGTTGAGTCGCCAAGGTCATTTATCAAATCATTCGTGTGGAGAGTTGCTATTTAATATTTTACATGACAAATTAAAGCATGTCTATTTAGCGCATCTATCTAAAGAATGCAACACTCCAGAGGTGGCTATTAGAACAGTTAGAAATTTTTTGAACAACGATCTCTCTATTTCTGTTGCACATCCTGATAAAATTAGTCATCAAATAATTTTTATATAGTTATAGCCCACATTCGACTACTTGCGGAATGTTGGTTATAGTATTTTTCTAGGTCTGCTGCCATCTGGCGGCCCTATTACATCGTTCTGTTCCAGTTCGTCGATAAGCGATGCTGCACGTGCATATCCAATTTTCAACTTTCTTTGCAAAAATGTGGTTGAGGCTGTTTGGTGGCTTATCACAGTTTGCAATGCCTTTTCGTACAATTGATCTTTGTGATCATTGTTAACGCTATCATTTAAATTTGTATCACTTGAACTTTCGAACGAATTAAATAAGTAATTGGTAGGTGTGGTCGCTTTTATGTGCTCTACCACTTTGTTTATATCTTCGTCACGAATGAAAACACCTTGACATCGTATTAACTGCGATGTTCCAGGTGGAAGAAATAACATGTCTCCGTTACCAAGCAATGCTTCCGCTCCATTTTCATCTAAGATGATTTGGCTATTTATTCTACTTGAGACTTTGAATGCTATGCGAGTAGGGAAGTTAGCTTTTATTAGGCCTGTTATAACTTCTCTAGATGGCCTTTGAGTTGCCAAAATTAGATGTATCCCTACAGCTCGCGCCATTTGTGCAATACGCGCTATTGGAGTCTCTAAATCTGTGCTTGATGTCATCATTAAATCTGCGAATTCATCTATTATACAGACTATAAAATATAATTTTTCTGGAATTGGCATTTCTAAGCCGCTTTCAAACTCGCTATCTATTTTTCTATTGTTAAAAGATGTTATGTTGCGAACGCCTATACGTTTAAATAATTCATAACGATACTGCATTTCGCGAACGATCCATTGCAATGCTCCATAAGCATCTGGAGCTTCAGTTATTACTGGGGCTATTAAGTGTGGTAGGTCTGAAAATGGAGTTAATTCTACTTTTTTTGGATCTATCAATATTAGCTTTACATCGTCTGGACCTAAATTCATTAAAATAGACATTATTATAGCATTTATACATACAGACTTACCACTTCCTGTTGCTCCTGCAATTATGCAGTGTGGCATTTTTGTGAGATCGCATACAACTTCTTCCCCGCTAACAGCTTTCCCAAGTAACATTGGTATGCGCATCCCTTTGTGTGTACGACAATATGTTATCAACATCTCTTTAAATCCTACTTCTTGTGGGGAAAGTGATGGTATTTCTACGCCAACTGCAGCTTTACCGGGTATTGGCGCTATTATACGAATAGATTTTGCTTCTAAATTTAAAGCTATATCATTTTCTAATGTTTTTATTTTTTGTACTTTAACTCCGATAGCTGGATGTACCTCAAATAATGTAACTGTTGGACCTGAGTAAATGTTCCCAACTTTGCCATCTATTCCAAAACTTAGAAGGGTCTCCTCTAAAATAGAGGCTTGTTGTTTTAATTCTTTTTTTACCCCTGTTTGATCGACTAATTTTGCATTTGACAAGAGATTAACAGGTGGAAGTTGATATGTTTTGTTATCTTCTTTTTTCTCAATTTTTTCAAAAAATTTTTCAATTGCTATTTTGTTTTTTGTACTTTCTTTTATTGGTAATTGAACAAAATTAATTGTACTTTCTGGTTTTTCTTGATTATTCACATAGACTGGAGATGCAACTTTTTTTGCAATTTTGACTGCTACTTCTATAGCATCATGTTTAAGAGTTGGTTTTGGTCCATACTTGTGAATAATTTTTAAAACTCCTCTTAGAAATTCTAATGTAAATTTGTATGTAAATGGACCTATTTTACTAAATGTTTGTGCGCTTTTGAATAAGCTCGAATCTGTCAGTAAGATAAATGTTATTAAAGATATTATTGAAAAAGTTATCCCAATACCTGTATCACTTAATAAGTTTTGAAGATTCAAATGTGGCAAATCTCTGTAAATGTAATAAAATGGAGCGCCACCTAAATTATATCTAATATATCTCACAGGCGTTGGTGAATAAATTATAGCGCTTTCAGAATATATCCGATCATATAAGAAAGAAAAATCTATCCATTTTGTCTCTGCAATGAGATTTAATAAAATTGACGATGAAGAGATAAAAATTGCAAAATAAAATATTTTTATTGAAACATAGTTGTAATTCTCCACGCGTATCATTCGCCAGCCTATCCATATTAAAAATATTGCTACAAAATAACTGCACAATCCAAAAATATAATATAAAGAATATGATGTAATGTACCCAATAATACCAAGCCAATTAAGTTCTCTATGTCCATCTACAAAACTTACTAAAGCTAAAAATAATAAAAAACTAACAATAATAAATAAACTACCCTTAGCTTCAGGATGATGTGATGAAATTCTATTTTTCTTTTGTTTTTTGACAATTTTAGCCAAAATGGCAACTCCCTGCAATTATCAACATATTATCATAAAATGATTTATTTCTGCTTTAATTTGTCCAATAAACCTCGGACATGGTATACATAACAGTATAATTTTAGGAGGGTTATGGATATACAATCGAGAAATAAATTCTTGCTGGAGCAAAGTCAAGATTTAAGTCGACTTGAGAAAGTCGGAATTTGGATACATGAGCATCCGATTACAGTTAAAATTTTGAAAGTAGCTGCGTTAATTCTTGGCGTTGGATTGTTACTCTCTCTTCAATTTGCCACTCTCATTACAGGGGTGGTAGTTGGTCTTACAATAACAGGAATTCTTTTAATTTTAGCTTCTTCTGTAGCTTTGCTTTTCCTTAATATCATTGTCCCTCCCCATCACGATATGAAAAATCATCTTTATAAGCCTGGTCAATGCGATGGAGGTAAGCTCTATTATGAAGGCGATGTTCCTATTCTTTCTTTAGACTATGACGATCATTTTAAAGCTGGGAAGGCGCATGGATATCTTTGCGGAGACGCTATTAATCGTCTTTCTAAGCGATTTGAATTTGTGTTACACACTCTTGATGGACAACCAAGAGCTAATAAACTTCCTAATACACTCCTTAAAATGCGTCAATTGATTCCTCCTGAATATTTGCTTGAGATGGAAGGGCTTGTGGAAGGGTATAATCAATGGGCTAATGAGCGATATTGGTGGCAGACTTCCAAAAAATTAACAGTAGATGATGTTCTTCTTTTCCATTTGATTCCAGATTCTCTTCATTTTAAAGCAGAGGCATTTGAAGGTGTAAGGGCGGCGGCTGTTATTTCGCAACATGCAATTGCATGTTCAGTAATCGTTGATCGAGATCCTCAAAATGGATTTGTCTTTGCCCGCAATATGGATTGGCCTTCATTTGGTCTTGCCGGTGCTTACACTCTGGTAATCAATCGAAAACACCATAATATATTACACAATACAATTGAAGTTGGTGTTCCTGGTTTTGTAGGCACTCTGACAGGGATGAATAGCAAAAGCCTCTCTGTTGCTATGAATGTTTGTTCTGGAAATACAATAGATATGAATGGAATGCCAGCTTCTCTCTATAATCGAGTCTGTTTGGAACGATGTCAAAATGTTGGTGATGTTGAAGCTTTTGCAAATAATAATTCTCCTTTAGGAGCTTATCATTTAACGGTTGCAGATCGGACAAGAGCTGAGTCAATTCACTTTTATCAATCACCTGAAGACGCTCATCTTACCCGTCATTGGGAAGAAGATCACCCTCTTTCTACTTTGAATTGTCGCTATAATCCAAACCCAAACAGCGCTATGCATCATAGCATTGAGCGTCAGGAAAGGATAGATGACTTTTTCCAACATAGAGGCGATAGACCTCTTGAGGATGTTCTTTCCCTTCGGTTTGTTAACAATTGGATTACGACTCATCGCGTTGTAATGGAACCTCAGGCCATGAGATTCAGGGTTGCTTTTGACAATGCCTTTGCTGGAAAAGCCACTTTGCACGAAGTTCCTTCTCAAAAGTTATTATCAAAGTCAGAGCTACAAATGTTCATAGAGTAACGGATACCGCTTCAGCCAACTCTGGAAAAAAGATTTTTAGAATTTGTGAAAAATGGGCGACAGATGGGTCTCGAACCCACGACCTCGGGAACCACAATCCCGCGCTCTGACCAACTGAGCTACTATCGCCATGATCAACACAAACTGAGAGTATACATTTTATAAATTACGTTGTTTTAGAGTCAATTGATATTTTTGTTCTTCTCCATAGAGTCCCGCTACTATTATTGCACTAATTACGTAACATAGCAGTTTTAATCCTATCGATCCGTAAAGAAATGTCATTTGCCATTGTCCGTAAAAAATCACATCCAACCAAAAACGCATATACGATTCACAAAAATGCAATATAAATTCTCCAATATACGGTAGAGATAATGAGACTATTAGCGCAATCATTGCAGTTGTCACAACAAATGGAAAAAATAAATTAAAAAATATTGATGATAGTGGAAAATAATTGAAATGATATAGAGATATCGGAATGCAAATTATTGTTACTGAAAGAGTTAATCCAATTGATAGACGTACTATCGAAGATAATATATATCCATGTTTATTTAAATAATTCATATTTTCTACATCTTTAAATTGTCTTTTTGGAAGGATAATACGTATTTTTCTCTCTAGATATGGATATATTGTTAAAATTGCAAAAGTTGCCGCATAACTTAATTGGTAACCTACATTGAGTATGCAAAATGGATCAAGTGTGATAGAAAATATAATACCAACACCAAGAGCATTTAGTGCGCAACTATTTTTGTAAATTAATGAGCCGATTAAATAAATCAGCGTCGACATCCATGCACGATTGAGCGATGGTGATTCTCCAATAAATGTGAAGTAAATAGATGTTAATATTATTAATACGATTATGGAGAGTTTTTTTTGTAAAAATAGGTTTAGAAAAAAACCAAATATCATAATTAAACAGCTGTAATGGAAGCCAGATATTGCTAATAAATGACGAAGGCCAGATTGATTGAATTTAATCGCTAGATATTTATTTTCAGTCTCTCCGCTCCCTATGGCAGCAAAAAATGAATATGTATCAAAATCTTTTATCTGTTTTTTTAAATACGACTTGAGATTATTTTTTAATGTGAATCTTAACTCAGATGTAGAATATGTATTGTTGATAGGCGTCCATTTTTCTACATTCATTTTATATAAATTATTTGAAATAGGAATGATATTTCCATTTAATACATAATCGCAATTTCCCTTATTTATTTTTGTCTTATTGTAAACTTGGATAAAACAGCGGATGTCATAGTATGTTTTATCAGATGTGACAAATGTTTTGATTATCCCTTCATATATTAGTGATTTTTTTCCAAAATTGTTGCTTTTTCGTATTTTGTTAATTTGAAAATATCCCGTTCCATTTGTCGAGCACTCAATTTTGTTTTTGTCTGTTAAATTAACAATTGAAGCATATAGTGCACAAGATAGGAGAAAATATCCAACAATTCTGCAAATTGTTTTTCCTGTAAATCCTATCAAAATAGGAAACCAAATTCCGTAATATAATGATACTCCACATATTAATGCCAGTCCGTAATAAAATGCAGGGTACCTAGACCAACAATTCATAAAAGAATTTTAAAGAAAATGTTTATTTATACACAAATGAATTCAAAAATTGGTTTTTGAGTTTTTTTTTGTCTATATATCAAATCTAAGAAATAAATAGTTGTACTTTTAGATATTGATATCGTAAATTTGGTTCTATGTTGTCAGTTGAAGAATTTATTAAAAAATATTATGATTCTCTTGGTTTAGAGTTGTTTGCTGGTAAAACTGGTGTAATTAGGGTAGTAAGAGTTCCTGAGATTGAGAGGCCTGGGTTGACTTTAACTGGATTTTTCAAAGGTCACTCGCCAAAGAGGATATTAGTATTTGGTAGAGTTGAAATGGAGTATTTACGTGAATTAGATGTTGAAACAAGAACCAATAGGCTCTCTGCTATCTTTTCAGATCAACTGCCAATGATAATTGTATCTCGCAGAATAAAACCGTTTAAAGAGATGATTGCAATTTGCAATAAAAAAAATATACCACTTTTTAGAACTAGTTTTACAACTTCACAAATTCTCAGTAAGCTAACTGTAGCGTTAGGCGAGATTTTTGCCCCTAAATCTTCTTGTCATGGAACATTAGTGGAGTGTTTTGGGTTGGGTGTTATTTTACAAGGAGATTCCTCTGTTGGGAAGAGTGAGACAGCGTTAGGGCTGATAGAACGTGGGCATAAGCTTGTCTCTGACGATGTTGTTATTTTGAAAAATAGAGATGGGCTCTCTATAATTGGCAGTGGACCAGAATTAACTCGTCATATGCTTGAAATTAGAGGAATTGGCATTATTAATGTAGCTCATTTATATGGAGCTGTTTGCATTAGCACTCAGACTAAAGTCGACATAGTGGTGAAACTTGAAGAATGGGATCAAGATCATTTTTATGATCGCGTAGGCCTTGAAGAGAAATATTTGGAAATTTTAGGTGTAAATATTCCGTATTATGTTATGCCTGTAAAACCAGGTAGGGATGTTGTCTTATTGTTGGAGACAGTAGTGCTGAATAATAGGTTAAAAAATATGGGTTATAATTCTGCTAAAGAATTTAATGTTAAATTATTAGAGACTATAGCAAATCGTCAAAAGACAAAAATTTTCCGTTAAGTGAGTCTACAAAAATAAACTTTTTAAAGAAGGATATTGTATAAATGTCTCTCGTTAGAATATAGTGTGTTACTTGCTATTAGTTTTAACTTAATTTTATTTATTACAAGTGACAAAATCAAATGAAGAGATTCATATTCAAGGCGTCCCAATTGCTGATGGGATAGCGATAGGTGCCTTGCATTTTTTAAAAATTAATGAGCAGTTTTCTATCCCAGAGTTTTCTATAACATTTGATCAAGTAAGTGGAGAGATTGATAGGTATCGTAAAGCTCTTGTTTCAAGTAGAGAAGAGTTGGAGAAATTGCAATTTTTATTGTACTACGAAGGATCAAACGAGGCTGCGCAAATTATAGAATCGCATATAAAAATGCTCGAAGATCCGTTAATAACTATTGAAATAGAAGAAAAAATAGGTGCGATGTTAAAAAATACAGAGAGTGTATTTCATCATGCTATGAACGATTATAAGAAATTGTTTATTAACATCAATAAGAGAGACGTGAATTGCAGTTTATTAGATGTGCAAGATTTACTCGATAGGATTTTAAAACATCTTTTACCAAATAGTTGTATAAACGATGAGTCTATTCCATCACATTGTATTTTGTCTGCTCGCGAGTTGTTTCCAACAGCGATAGCCAGGGTATCTACAAATCATATACGTGCTATAGTTACTGAAATTGGTGGGATGACATCCCATATAGCTATTATAGCGAGATCAAGGAGAATTCCGTATGTATCAAACATAGACGTGAATAGTTTAGAAAAGATTAGTGGGGTTAATGTTATTATAGATGGAAATAGTGGTAAAATGATTATTAATCCGCAAACTGAAACTGTTAAATGGTACAAGAGAGAGAAAAAGGAGATTGTCTATCATTTAATTAATGAAAAACCAAAAAGAATTACATGTACTAGCGATGGTGTGGAGATAGATGTTCAAGCAAATTTAGATAGTTTGTATGATCTTAAATTACTTAAAGAATATAATGTTGGGGCAATTGGGCTTTTGCGATCAGAATTTTTATATTTGCAAAAAGAGACTCAGTCGTTTAATGAAGAAGAGCAGTTTGTTTTGTATAAAAGGTTGATGCAATTAGCCGGTAATATCGAAGTTTCATTTAGAGTATTTGACGTTGGAAGTGATAAAAATTATTTTAAATTAAATCTTGTCGAACCAAATCCGGCGCTTGGGTGTAGATCAATTAGATTTCTTATGAAGCACAAAGAGATATTCGCATCGCAAATTCGTGCTATTTTACGTGCTGCTAATTTTGGCAAATTAAAACTTTTACTTCCGTTAATTAGCGATGTAGAAGAATTAAAACAAGCAAAAGAGTTTATTTATTTGCAAATAAAACAATTGAAAAAAGATGGGCATATAATAAAAGACTCAATCCAAATAGGATGCATGGTTGAGGCGCCATCTTTTGTTATAATGTGTGATCAAATTATTAAAGAGTGCGATTTTCTATCAATAGGAACTAACGATCTTACTCAATATACACTTGCTATAGATCGCTCAAATCCACAAACATGCGATATATATACCCCTCTTCACCCTAGTATAATACGAATGATTAAGCAAATAACGGAAGAGGCTGATAGGCAAAATGTTCCAATCGGAATTTGCGGAGAAGTTGCATCAAATCAACACTTTACGCCTACTTTAATAGGTATTGGATTGCGCAAAATTTCATGCGCTGCACGGTTTATACCGATGATAAGGAAAGTAATCGAAAATGTAAATGTACGTGATGAGGAAATTAAGTTAAAATCTATTTTACGTTAGATCCTTGAATTCATTTGTGTATACCATGCAAAATCACTACCCAAACAAACTTAATTCTTATCTATAAACGCTATATATTTCTCTTTATGGACAATGACAGAACTATTCAAATCGAATAGAAGCTTCCAGCTTCTATAACAATGAATTATGTATTACATTGTAGTTAACGTTATATAATAACTTTAAACTTTTAATTTGATCAAGTTCTTTTTTAAAAAATATAAAGATCTAATAATTGATAATTATACTTTTAAAGTTGAAATTAATCCAATTTTATCATATTATAATAATATGAGTTTTCTCTTATTTTTAGTAGTTACATTAAATTATTGAATTTATTTGTTATAAACAAAATCATTAAAAGGTATATATGATAAATTATAAAAATAATATTGAGAATCAATTAATTAATCAACCTGTCAGTTCGTTTGCGGAACGTTTACAGCGATTCCCGCTGAAATTCATCAATATCTATAGGAGTTGAATTCATACTCAAAAATGAGTATCTCGATACATTTAGCGTGTCATATCTGAGCATTTATATATAAATTAAAATTTT
>JAHFTJ010000031.1 GCA_023269435.1 Chlamydiota bacterium | reverse complement strand
TATGGCTATCTTGTCCTATCCCTACCTTAGTAAAAGTTTTTATATCCATTTTCTGTAATTTGTAGTGTATCTTCATACCTGCATCCAAAAAGCCCCTCAATATAAAGGCCAGGCTCAATAGTAATTACCATCCCATCGTAAAGATATTCATCTTTTGCCTTAGTAGAAACAGAGGGGTATTCGTGGACCTCCAATCCTAAACTATGCCCCAAACTATGCTTAAATTCATTTTCCATCCCAACCTTTTTAAAAAATGACCGTGCCGCACCATCTATATCACATATTTTAACCCCAGGTTTACACAATTGCAGCGCTACATCGTGCGCATCTTTTACTAAATGTTCTAATTTAGAATACTCAGGCAATTCATCACCAAAAACAAAAGTACGAGTTAAATCACTTGTATATTCATCTACAACTATACCAATATCTATAAGGACTGGATCGCCATTTTTTAATCGTCTGCTAGATGGTCGATGATGTGGAAACGAAGTATTACTACCAAATGAAATAATAGAATCAAAAGCAAGACGCTGAGCCCCATGTTCCCTAAAAAATTTTTCTAACTCCCATGCAACATTATTTTCACTCATCCCCTCTTTAATAAAATCACGAATAAACAAATATCCTTCAAAATTCAAGTCGGCACTCTTTTGCATTTTTTCAAGTTCATACTTATCTTTAATCATACGCATTTGTCTAACTGGATAACCAAGGATGACTTTTTTATCGCAAAATAATTTTTCTATTTCTAAAAATTGAGAGTGCGATAAATTGTCTGGATCGAGTGTTACATTTGAAAAAGAGATGCAACTCAAAAACGAATTAAGCGCTCCATATTCATCTAAATTTACAATCACTTCTTTATTATCCTTACACTTTTCAATATACCTCCCATCTACAAACAAACTAGCACAATCTTTACAAACTATCAACTTCCCAGCAGAAATTTTCTCCCCAGTTAAATAATAAATATCTATAGGATTTACAATATATGTTAAATCAACTAAATTTTGTAATTTTTGAATTCTACTCATATTAAACCTAATTAATTAAAAAATAAACTATATATATTTGGATGAAATTTTTTTATAAAATCATGAATTTTTAAATCTTTTTCTTTTGAAAAATCTTTATAATGTTTCCTATCAATACTACCAACTTTTCTAATATCTTCCCTAGGAATCCTAACATTCCAAAAATAATTTTCATCACGTAATATATAATGATTTATCCTAAGATATTTATCGTGTGTTTTACCATCAAGTTGTAGATCACTCTTCTGCGTGTATTTTTTAGGAATATATAGTCCATCCGAATATCTATAAACCGATCCATCAACCATTGGAAAGTGATGCACATGCCATATTTCATCTATTTTAACAGAATTTGGACGGACAATACTCTTCCCTACACCGTTATATGGGTGTGTTCTACTAGAACACATAGTTAATCTAGGAATTAAATTTTCATACTTGTTTAAATAAATATTGCTAGTGCCAAAACACCTCCAACAAGTGTAAACGCCATCTGCATTTTGAAAATGTTTATTCAAAGACTCAACTACAGTTGCATCTTCCATAGGTAAGATAAATTCATCTGAATCAATTAACCCAACCCATTTAGTGTCTGTTTCTTTGGCTTTATTAATCCCATCTTTGTACGCTTGTAATTGCGCTGGGACCCAAGACCCATGCTCGGCTGATTTCAATTGTTCTGAAGACCAAGTATTAACGTACGATGGAGCAAAAAAAACTTCAACAACCCCTTCTTGTATATAAGGATCTAATATTTCTCTCCATCCATCTGTGCTTTCATTATTATAAAGCCAAAAATGATCAACCCCTACCATTTTATGGTATTCTATCCACTCCTTAAGATACAAAGCTGAATCTTTAAATATAGCTACAACACCAAGTTCATATGCACTTAACTTGAACATGACAATAAAAATTAAACAAACATATTTTAACATAAACCAACTATGTGTGACTTGCCAATAAATGTAAAATTATTTATAATGCAAAAATGAAAATTATTTGTTTTTTATTTATTTTCCATGTATTTGCATTTTCTGAAGAAATACAACTGAATTCTAAAATTTATGTAGCTGGACACAATGGACTTGTAGGTAGTGCTATTATTCGCAAGTTAAAAAATGAAGGATATTCAAATATTGTCACAAGAAGTTCTTCAGAATTAGACTTAAGATGCCAACAAGCTGTTTCTAATTTTTTTCAACAAGAAAAACCTGAATATGTTTTTTTAGCAGCTGCACATGTAGGTGGAATTAAAGCAAATTCAGATTATCCGGCAACATTCATCTATAACAATATAATGATAGAAGCAAATATTATACATTCTGCTTACCAAAATAAAACAAAAAAACTTCTCTTTTTAGGTTCTTCTTGTATTTATCCTAAAAATTGCGAACAACCAATAACAGAATCTAGTTTGCTAACCGGTACATTAGAGACAACAAATGAACCTTATGCAATTGCAAAAATTGCAGGGATAAAAATGTGTCAATCTTATAATAAACAGTATAAGACCAATTTTATCTCTTGTATGCCTACAAATTTATATGGACCTAACGACAACTTTGATTTAAATACATCTCATGTTATCCCTGCTATGATACGCAAATTTGTAGAGGCTAAAGAAAAAGACAAGGATAGTGTAACTATTTGGGGCAGCGGGACTCCAAAAAGAGAATTTCTTCATGTAGATGATCTAGCTGATGCCTCTCTTTTTTTAATGCGTCATTATGATGATTCTGAAATTATAAATATTGGATGTGGTGATGATATTTCAATCTTAGAAATAGCTGAATTAATAAAAGAAATAGTTGGATATAATGGCAAATTAATTTTTGATCAATCATATCCTGATGGCACTGCTAAAAAATTATTAAATATAACTAAATTAAAAAAGTTAGGATGGGAGTCTACTATTAATCTTAAAGATGGAATAAAAGAGAGTGTAAAATGGTATTACGAAAATAAAGTTTATTAAATGATAAAAACAATTTTAATATTAATAATTGCATTTACTAACATAAGTTTATTTACACTTGAAAAAAAACATTTTGTGACTTGTGAAATGCTAGGCAGGTTAGGAAATGAATTATTTGAAGTGGCCGTTACTTGTGCATTAGCATGGGACAATGATGCTGAACCATGTTTTCTCGGTTTCAGTAAAGAAGAGTACGAACATATATTTTTTAGATGTAATAGTGTTGATAAAACGCTTTTAAAAGACGTTAAATTTAAATATGCTGAAACTTCGCAACTTAAATACAATAAAATACCATTCCATCCAGATATGATAATAGCCGGTTACTTTCAACATGAAAAATATTTTGCACACCATCGTGATAGAATAATAAAACTATTTAAACCACACGACAAAGACATAGAATACATTAAAAAAAAATACGGATGGATTGTAGATAATCCAAACTCAGTAAGCATCCACGTTCGTGGATACAATACAGAACAATTATCACAAACTACGTTCATACAATATGACCGAGAGTATTTTGAAAAAGCAATGAATTTATTTCCTGAATCATCACTTTTTATAGTTACCAGTGATAATCCAAAATTTGCTCGTGAACAAATCTCTATTGACGGAAGAGACATAGTATTCATAACAGGTGAAAAACACTATATAGATTTTTTTATTCAAACCATGTGTAAACATAATATTATATCTAATTCTAGTTTTAGTTGGTGGAGCGCTTACTTAAATACAAATCCAAATAAAATTGTTGTTAGACCTAAAGTTTGGCTTGGTGGTTATCCTGACATGAGTTCTCCTGACGACTGGATCAAAATAGATGCAAATGGCGTACAATTAAATTAATATAGGATAGTAAATATGAAAAAGACATTCTCTTTTTGGCTTTGTTTATTGTGTTTCTTTGGCGGCTTTTCCCAAAGCTTGTCTGCTTATGAGCTTGTTGTTGTTTCAATGTTTAATAACTGCGCTCCATATATAAAGGAATGGGTAGAATATCACAGGCTGTTAGGGGTAGATCATTTTTGGTTATATGATGATGCTAGCACAGATGATTGGCAGTCAGAGCTCTCCCCTTACATAGAGAGCGGTCTCGTTGAAGTATTTTATTGGCCTGCAGGAAAACCTGATTGGACAACAGGGCAAATGGCAGCTTTTCACGACGGCCTAAAAAGAGGAGTCGGAGTTACGAAGTGGATTACTTTATTAGACCAAGATGAGTTCATCTTACCTATGCAGGATAAATCTATCACAGAGTGTTTAGAGAAAAGGTTTTCCCATGCTGCTGCTATCTATGTCAATTGGCATAACTTTGGAACTTCAGGAATCACCCTAGCAGCTCATGAGCCCATGCTTTCAAGATTGACAAGCTGCTCTACTAAAAGTCACCCTAGAAATGCTGTAGGAAAAAGCATTATACGGCCCGAACATGCAAAAATTGACGCCATCTTGAGTCAGCATTTTTGTCCACTTATAGATGGTGTTTATGTGAATGGCGATGGAAACCAGACACTCACATTCAGAGGAGATGATTTAATATCAAACGATGGTAAAAATCATTCAGACTATATACGAATTAACCATTACGCACATCGTGACGAAAACTATTTTTATAATATCAGACTTCCAAGAGATTCTGATCCTCGCTTAATGTTAGAACATTATAAAGCATTTAATTTAGAAAAAAATTATGATATTTTAAATCTTTTGGAAGCTTATTATCCAGAACATTATAATAAATTTTGGAAATGCTTTAGAAGAGATTCTATCAAATAACTTTTTAAAAATTCTATGTATGTAAAGGTGCGTATACATTAAAGATGTCTATTGTGTTTCAATTCAAATTTTTGTATTTTTAATTTATGCGCTTGATATCAACACTCCTTACATTAGCCGCTTTAATATATGGCGCATACTTTGTAAATCTCAAATACCCTAATCTTAAAGATCAAGCTTTAGAATTTATAAACAATAGTGATTTTCACACATTAGAAGCACGGTTTTCTGCTCAACAAATTATGGACATGAACCGAAAATTACTTCTAAAAGATAATAAACATAAATTTTTAGAGTCGACAATAAAATTTTCTCCATATTTATTAATAGAAGCAAAATATTCTAATAACAGCGAAACTAAAGAGAGTATAATCCTATGGGACCTCCTCGATGGGGAGATGGTACTTAACACTAATCAATGGGACAAAACTCACGGATTTGTCGATTGTATAAATGCCAATCTTGAAAAACATGAATTTCGCATAATCAATGCACTAGCAGATAAAGGCGGTGTGCTAGACCGCGAAGGTTTGATCAGATCTCTACAAATAGAAAACGATATTTTAGGTTCGTTGCTTGACTCATGCCGTCGTAAAAAATTAATAGTTCAATCTGGTACTCAATATCGCTTACACTTGCAGAAACCAAAACTATCTATCAAACCTGAGACGATAGTAGATGACAGGCTGGTGACAAAGTCATATAAATCATCTGAACGAATGTCTCAGCGATTTTCTAAATCACAAATCAAACATATAGCTGAAGCTGCTTTTGGCCAAGATTTTGCAATTCGTCACACTTTAAATGTTTATCTTCCAATCTACTGTATCACAGTAGAAAATCCTGACGGTTCAGTACACACTTCATATTGGAATGCTATCAATGGTCGTCAACTTCCATTTACATCGTTATTATAATTCTTCTTGAGTAAAATCATTAATTCATTTATTATGTTTTTTATTTGGAAAGGTGGCTGAGCGGTCGAAAGCGCTCCCCTGCTAAGGGAGTATGTTTGTAAAAAGGCATCGAGGGTTCGAATCCCTCCCTTTCCGATAAGTTTTCTCTATATACACAAAAAAACTCAAAAGTTGGTTTTTGACTTCGCTGGCATCCTCATCTTTTTAAGTCGTCTGTATCGCTCAACTTATTCAAGTTGAGCTGCTTCGACGTCGCTGCGCTACTTCAAATATGTGGCGCCGGCTTTGTCAAATTCCCAACTTTTAAATTCATTTGTGTATAGCAAATTAAATCGCTCTCTCTAATGTAGTAAATAAAATTTCTTTATCTATAACAACACATCTTATTCCAACATCGTTTTCCCCACATAAAACATAAAAAACATCTTTTCCATCCTCTTCACCAATAACTAATCCAGACGGGAAAATAACATACATAGGTTTCTCGCCGCGCTTACCATAAAACCATGCATTTTCAGTAACTCTCTTTGAATACATATCGTTAAAGTAAATCGGCTTTTTTGAAATTTTCTTTATTCTGAACGGAGGTTTACTTTCAAATGTAATAACCCCCATTACATAATACATTGCATTTGACGTAGAAAAAGAGCTATGAAAAAATGCTACATACTCATCATTGATTAAAATAGCAGGCGTTCCGCCACGAATCTTACCCCACTTATCTTCCCATTTTTTCAATGTATTCGAGCCATTTTTATTGTCATAAGCAACTACAGCTGTGCCATCTAAATTAGCGGAGAGTTTCAAAATACGATGTGGCAGATACTTATAAACAAAATAAATATCATCATCACAATTTTCATTTAAAACAACAAATGGTACCCAATTTTTTTCTACATCACCCTCAGAATATTTAATTGAGACAGATTTTTTAACTTTTTGTTTTAACAAATCAAATTCACTACAGCAAATATCACAATTTGAATGCGGGGGCCATTTTATAACACGCGTATAAGATATATAAGCATTATCTTTAACAACAAATAATCGAGGATCTTCAGAGTTTGTGTTTCCAGTGTCCAATAACACAGGACGTGATATACAATTAAAAAATTTATCTAACTTAACATGACACAAAAAGGAATTTGACGTCTCAGTGTATTTGCTGTACAACGGATCATGCCGAAAAACTACAGAATATCCGTAATCGCATTTTAAAAAAGATGGATTATAAGCCATTGGATATCCAGGAATATCAATTAAAAAACTCCGAATAACTAACCCTGATTTTTCACTCTGAAATGAAAAAATATTGAATTGAATAAAAACAATAAATAAAATTATCGACATCAAAAATTGCAACATTATTCACCAATTAATTCTAAACTAGATAATAGTGTTTTTCTATCGATTACTACACATCTAATTCCAACATCATTCTCTCCGCACACAACATAAAAGACATCTTTTTTATTTTCATTTCCAACTGCAATGCCTGCAGGAAAAATTACAGACATCGGCGGACGTTTCCCATAAAACCAAGCATCTTTTGTAACTTTTATTGAATACATATCATTAAAAATGATAGGCGTCTTGGATAATTTTTTTATACGAAACGGTGGTTTATTTTCAAATGTAATAACACCCATTACATAATAATATTCATCTTTATGTTTAAAAGAACTATGAAAAAAAGAGAGATATTCATCTCCAACTAAAATAGCAGGAGTGCCGCCGCGAATTTTACCCCATTTCTCCTCCCATTTTTTTAATGCGCTAAATTCTCCTTCATTATTATATACAACCTCTATAATTCCATCTTCAATAGATGTAAGTTTTAAAATACGATGTGGTAAGTATTTATAAACAAAATAAATCTCGTCTTCCTTATCATTATGATTTACAACAAATGGAATCCAATTTTTTTCTAAATCACCTTTGCTATACCTCAATGGAACTGAATTAACAATACGCTTATTTAAAGTATCAAAACTACTGCAACACATATCACATTTTACAATAGGAGACCAATCAGTAACACGTACATAAGAAATATAAACCGCCTCTTTTGTTGAGAAAATTCTAGGATCTTCTGAATCAAAATTACCAGTATCTAATAATATTGGCGTTTCAGTCGGATTAAAAAACTTATCTAACCTAACACAACCCAAAAAACAATTAACTATTGTTCTATCTTTATTATAAAAAGGATCGTATCTAAAAATTAAATCATACCCATCATCATTTTTTATAAATGATGGGTTGTACGCCAAAGGAAACCCTGGGACATTAATAGCAAAACTTCTAATAACGAATTCACTATTTTTTAGTAGAACAAAATTATTTTTTTCATAAAATGGTCTATAATTATACGCTGCAACACTAACACTTACACATAAAATAATTTTAATTTTTAAAAAAAAATAATTCATAGCACCAACCTAAATTTGTTAAAATCTTTTTCAAAAATACTCTATTTGTTTTTATATTTAAAATGAATAAAAATTTTCTTGAATTTAAATCATGCTACACTTAAACTAAATTATAAAATTAGGAAACAAAAATGCGTAAAATTAAAACAATTGTTATTTTTCAATTAATATTCGCTACAACTATTGTTTCATCTGGAGAGCAAAATTGGCATTCATTTAAAAATAATATCTTAACATATATTACAAAAATGGATGGTTGGTGTCCTATTGAAAAAGCAGATCGCATGATGGAGTTAACAGCTGCAACATCTCCCGACATATTTGTAGAGATTGGCGTTTTTGGTGGCATGTCATTTTTGCCAGTAGCGGCAACTATGAAATACAAAAAACGTGGAATAGCTTTTGGGATAGATCCATGGGAAGTGAGTCCATGCCTCCTCGGCAATGAAGAAGTTCACAAAAAATGGTGGTCAAAAGTAAATTTTCCACAAATCTATAGTAAATTTATAACACATATGCATGAAAATAATCTTGTCAACTATTTCAAAATTTTGAAAATGACTTCAGAAAAAGCTTTGTCATTATTTGAAGATAATTCTATAGATATAATTCATATAGATGGAAATCACTCTGAAGAATCTGCATTATTTGATGCTACCAACTGGCTTCCAAAAGTTAAAGTTGGCGGATATATATGGTTTGACGATGTAAATTGGCAAACAACAGAACGTGCAGTTAGTTATCTTTATCAATATTGTACGTTAGACCCATCATCCAAACCAAATGATCATTATGTATTATTTAAAAAAACTAACACTAATTAAAATCATAAATTTCAAATTATTTTTAATATCATTTTTTATTTTTAATAATCTATTTGCTGAACTAAAAGAATATTTTAAACCAATATTAGATAAATCTGAAAATCATAAGATGGAAAATATCGATTTTATCTACATGATAAACTTAGATGAAAGGCCTGAAAAATTTGAAAAAAGTATACAACAACTTCATCCTTACGGTATTTATCCATATCGATTCTCTGCAGTAAATGGATGGAAGTTATCGCTCAACACAGTTAATGATGTAGGAATAAAATACGAACAAATTGATATTAATAGTGACTCATATAAAAAATATATGAATAACATGAAATGGGCTACTCACTATGAATGTAACTCAAATTACAATGAAACATTACCAGCATCTCAACAAGCTAATCCTCAACATAGCTATTTAAACACACCAAGAATCACATATTTTTCTCACTGCTTGTCTTTGGGGGGCGGTAGGGATAGTATTAAGTCACTTATCTGTATTACAAGATACATGCAATTCTATGTACAAAACAATTTGGGTTATGGAAGACGATATTGAAGTAATAAAAGATCCACTCATTATTTCAGATCTTATACGAAAATTAGACGATACAGTTGGTGTAGAAGGGTGGGACATATTATTTACAGATAAAGACACGAAAGATCAAAATGGAAATTATATAATTTGCAGATCTACAGCACCAAGACCGAATTTTTCACCATCTAATACAGATAAATATAGACTTGAACCTGAAGTAATAAATAAGTTTTTTAAAAAAATATTTACACGATATGGTGCTTATTCGATGATAATACGAAGATCTGGAATGAAAAAAATTTTAGATTTTATTAAAAAATATCACGTGTTTTTACCGTACGATCTGGAATTCCCAATTGTACCAAATATTCAAATGTATTGTGTAACTGAAGATGTTGTATCTACTCGAATTAATGCAGAATCAGACAACGCCTCACAAGGATATAAATAAAATCTCACGTGAAAAGCGAAAGCAATACATTCATAGACTATGCATTTGCAAAGGCTTTTAGCGGTGACACTCATGATGATGAAGTTGTATCCTTTTTGAGAGAGTTGCTGAAAAGCGCAAGAGATGGTCATTTATATTTACATTCGCACACAATTAATGGAAAAATAAATAACCTTATAATTGGAGATAACAGTCCAATCGTAGCTTATAATGATTGTTATTATTTACGTCGTAATTGGGAAATTGAAGAAAATATTGCAACGCATCTTCATAGAATAAATAAAGCAAAATCTCCATACAATTTTTTTGTTAAACAAGATAACTCTTTATCTGAAGAACAACAAAAAGCTCTATCATTGTCTATGTCTAAATGTTTAACGTTAATCACAGGTGGACCTGGATGTGGCAAAACATATCTTGCTAAGAAAATAATTGAAACTTTTTTACAATTTAATAGTGATGCACACATTATAATTGGTGCTCCCACAGGGAGAGCCGCAAACAATTTGGCATACAAAGATACAACATTTGGAACGCTGCATGCGCTGTTAGGTTTAAGAGATACATTTTACAAAGAGAGTGGCGTAAAACCATTAATTGGAGATTTAATCATAATAGACGAATGCTCTATGATAGATATAAATTTATGGTCTCTCCTATTAGCAGCTATACCATCTTCAACGCATCTTGTGTTGATAGGCGATCCGCACCAATTGCCACCTGTAGAAAGCGGAGCGCTATTCCACTACATATGCAAAATAGAGAGTATACCTCAAATTAATTTAACAAAAACAATGCGTACAAAATCTACTTCTATAGATAATTTAGCAAAACTTGTCAAAGATGGAGAAGCCGATAAAGCTTTAAGCTGTTTAGAAAATTCCACATGCGATGAAATTAGACTCTCTTCATTAAATCACATCCCTATTCCACAAAATCTTCAAGCGTGCATTCTCACTCCATTTTGCAAAGGAACATTTGGCACGCAAGAGTGCAATAAATATATAGATAATATTCTTAACGAAAATGAGAGACCTATAATAATAACAAAAAATGATTATCATTTAAACTTATTAAACGGTGAAATAGGGGCAACAACAAAGGAAATGGCAATGTTTAAAGAAAAAACTTTCCCATTGTCTTTACTTCTCTCTTACGAACTTGCATACGCTATTTCAGTACACAAAAGTCAAGGATGCGAATTCGACAATGTAATAATTCTCCTCCCAGAAGGGAGTGAAATTTTTGGTCGTGAAATGTTATATACCGCTATTACAAGGGCTAAAAAAACTGTAACAATATACTCAAACAAAACAACATTTTTACAAATAGTCTCTCATGTAACATACCAAAACTCTAATTTAGTAGAAAAATTTAAACTTCTTAATTTACAGTAGGAGCGCTAAACTATTGCTAATTTTTTTTCTCCTATTTTTTGTAAAAACTCAGCCGTCAATCTTTCATAATCATAAGCGACTCTGGAATCCGGGTAAACATTACATACAGGCTGCCCTTTAAGGACAGAGCGTGACACGCAAATATCACGACGTATCTTTGCATCAAATAAACACCCTGGGAAAGCACCCTCTATAGCATTTACAAACGTTTCATTAGTTGCCCCTCTTGGATCCCAAAATGATAATACAACCCCCAATAAGGTCAACTGATGATGCTCCTGAATCCTTTCATGGTATTCTTTCAATCTATTCAATGCTAATATACTATACGGCTCTGGAATCGCACAAATAATTGAAAAATTAGCTGCAAAAAAAGCACTCTGCGTAAGCCATCCAAGACTTGGAGGGGTATCAATAAAGATAAAATCATAATCCAACCCTCTTAATGCATTGCGTAATCTCTCATGCCCATAAAGATCGCTCACAATAGGCGATGTAGCTTCAATTCCATCTAAAAATACACTGCCACAAATAATATCCAAGCCATCTACCCCGCTTCTTTGAATAACCTCTTCACTTTTTTTGCCGCCCTGCAGTACTGAAGCCATTGTATCATAAGTGTCAGAACTAAAACCGAGGCCAGTGCTTAAATTAGCTTGCGAATCAAAATCTACTAACAAAATTTTTTTACCAAATTTTTTTGCTAACAACACACCTAAATGTAACACTGTAGAAGTTTTAGCTGTCCCACCCTTGAAACTGCAACAAGCAACTATATCCATATACCTAACATCTCATTCATTTTTGAAAGAAAAATACTACATTTGAAATTTTCTATGCAATATTTACTTAAATTTAAAATTCTTATTTATTTTATCATGCATTGTGATATACTTTATTTGCTTTTAGATCTTAATCTTAAATGTTTTATTAACATTGTACAAATAGAGGGAAAATATGATACAAATAAATCCACCAACAAATAACGAACCCCAACAAACCAAAACTAAAACTGATAGTAAGTCTATATATTATAAAATAGCTAAAATTTTTCTTGGCGCTATAGAACATCTTGCAAACATAAAATCCATTAGTCGTCCACTTCATTATAGTGTTCTATAATTTATTTGAAATAGCCTTAAAGTCAGCTTCTACCATTATTTTAACTAATTGAGAAAATGATGTTTTAGATTTCCAATTTAAGATTTTTTTTGCTTTAGTTGGGTCTCCAAGTAAAAGATTTACTTCAGTTGGCCTGTAAAGATTAGGATCTATTTTTATAATTGTAGTATTTGTTGATTTATCAACACCATATTCATTTACACCTTCTCCATGCCACTCAATATCTATCCCTAATTCTTTATATGCATATTCTACAAATTCTTTAACAGAATGCATCTCTCCAGTGGCAATGACAAAATCGTCTGGTTTGCCTGATTGCAATATAAGCCACATTGCTTCAACATAATCTTTAGCATAACCCCAATCTCTTTTAGCATCTAAATTACCAAGAAAAAGAACATCTTGAAGTCCAAGTTTATAATTACACGCAGCCAAAGTAATCTTACGAGTTACACAGCGATTCCCGCTAACCTCTACAAGGCCCTTTTTTAGGAGCATTTAAAAATAAGATTTCGTAAACTTGTGATAAATGTTTTACAATTATTGGAGGTCAAAACATGGCATCACAGTTC
>JAHFTJ010000002.1 GCA_023269435.1 Chlamydiota bacterium | reverse complement strand
TTCCCATTTCGACTATTTCGCCAACCTTTACGGGAATGCCGATACCAGCAGCTGTCTCGAGAACAAGAGTCTCTTGGGCTATTTGGAGATTCTTGCAAACTGCCACTAACTCCTTCGCACTATTCACACTTTTACTAGCAACTTTTGCCACTGCGCCAGGAGCGAGAAGATCAGTTCCCAGTTTGCCTACAGCATATCCTGCTAACTCTCCTCTTGTTTCAGAAGGAAGAGTATCCCACTGAGTTACGAGCTGGTGTAGCTCTGGAGAAAGAGTTTCAGCTACAACACCAAACTCGTCGTTTTTGACTAGAGTAGCCAGCTGACTTATCGAGTCGACTATCTGCTTGGAAGTATGAACTGGATGAGTTACAAACTCAGATAGAAACAAAAGAGCCCCCTTTCCTGAATCGTAGGCGCCTTTTGGTACTCCTTTAGCAAAGCCAAGACTAAAATCTGTTACTGAGAAAGGTTCTGCTTTTTTCTCAACAAATTGATTATAATCCGCAATTGACTGCTCATAATTTCCTAGTTCAAAATTGGCAATCCCTCTTTCCAGGTATAAAGTTGAATTGCTTGGATCGAGCGAGATAGCTTTTCCAAAATCTTGCACTGCTTGAGTGTAACACTCGGAGCTCAACGCTAGATCGCCCCTAACTTGATAGGACATAGCGTTTAAATCGCCAAAATTCCCCGCATAAGAAGTTGTATAATCTGTAGAAAAAGCCAGGTCAGTTGATGGGTGCGGCATGATTATAGAGCTGTCTGGATAGGTTTGTAACCATCCTGTGGTCGGATATTGTGAATTAAACCCAAAATCTTTCAGCTCAGTTGTGATCGTTGAGTTTTTAGCGAAGGTATTGGTCAGGCTATCTACTGCTTTATGTGTAAAAAGAGAGCCGATAATCCTACCATTTTCTTCCATGGAAATACCGTTTGATTCAGAAACAGCGGCAAATTGCTCTTGTGCGATTGTTTCTTTAAATTCCGATACTTGGGTTTGCAATGAAGAAGCTAGTGATTCATTAGGTGATATTTCCTTCGGTTCAGAATGGCCCTTTCTTTCATGTGTTGAACTCGAAGATCCAGTAGGCGTGTCTGTTGAATCTTCCGCTCCTGCTACAGCTCCACCAGCCGCTGCGGCAGCTGCACTAGCAGCAGCAGAAGAAATGACCACAGCGGCTACAACTACAACAGCTACAGCTACCACAACAATTGCACCAATAATGATGGCTTTTTTGTGTTTTTTAACGAAAGATCTTGTTTGATCCCATTGCTTCTTGAACCAGCTCTTACATAGGACAAAATCTTGGGCTCCTTCGATGTAGATAGCTGGTTTAATAGTATATCCGACACTTGGGTTAAATACGGCGTATTGGATGTCGTCTTTTCGGAATAAAGAAGCAACGGCGTACTCCATTTCGGGTTTCTCGTCATCAGTTGCCCCTTCCATGGCCAGAAGCGATACGAACTGATTGATTTGATCTAACTCGTCTTCAGAATACCTTTCGTCAAAGGAATCCGATTCAATCTTGCTCAACAGATCGACAACCTTATCATATGAAAGTGTCCGCAGATCAGGGATTTGAATCGGCTGATGATTTACTTGTTGAACAACAAATCTGGAAAATTCGTTTGTTGGGTAAGCGATTAATGTTGGAGTTGCGACAAGAAGAGTAGATTGCACTATTCTAGGAAAAATTTTCATACCAGCCTCTAGGAAGTGGGAGCTTACCAAAAAGCGGATAACATTGCAAGAGCCTTAAAAATACCCAACCTTTTAACGAATGGCGCTATAATACATTCATCGATACTAGAGAAGTGTACGATCTTGATTTTTCAATACTTGATGTCGATCGTTTAGAAACAGTAAGGCTGAAATAATAGGTATTTGATCCTTTATTGGTTTGGTGCAAATTTGGTGCACTTCGGCGCAACAAGTCTCAACTTTTTACATCAAGCTACAACTTTCCATTCTCTTTAAAGCTTTAACTTTGCTATGGTTATGAGCTGTCACTTGTTGTGAGTGATTGTTCGATGAGGACTCATAACCCGCTGGCCCCTGGTGTCAGGCGACAGTGTAAAATGACCCCTTTGCGACATTGAAAAATGACCTCTCAAAGGAGATTTTTGAATACTATACATGACTATATAATAATAGGAGATAATTATTAAGAATGTGTATATATTTACTTGATAATGATTGATGAAATTTTTTCGGTCATTGTATCGGTTGCGTTTGCTGGATAAAAATATAAAGTCTCTTTTTCTTTTATAATTAAATTTTGAAGTATTATCTTTTTATTAAAAAGAGATGCTATTTTTGGGTGTGGTAAGTCTGTCTTTCTAATTAAGATAGTCTTTGTTTTTTCAGGAATTAATAAAACCTCTATATCTATGTTATGAGTAATGGATAACACCCTTGTGAGTAAAATTTCCTTTTTTAATTGTTTGCAAGACTGAGTGCGGCGCATACTTTGGAGAAGTTTATAACCATTTATAAGGGCAAAAGAACCTATTGATGTAAGCAATGATAGGCAAATGACAATTTCTAATAATGTAAATGTAAACTTTTTTTTCCTCATAAAAATGAAATTGTAAATTAATTACCCTTGTTTGTCAGTCTATTTTTACAAAAATTATATATATAGATGCCTTGCGGATCTTGTGATTCATTTGCACTATTTAAATTTTTAACATAAGATGTCAGTAAATAGTCACTGTAATATTCTATCTCTTCGTTACTGCAGTTATAGCCGTATATTCTATAAGTTGTAAGAAATATATTTTTTAAAATATCGATCTCTTCTGCAGATAGTGAATAATAAGATCCAATAACTTCTAATGTTATTATAAAATTAGCAACGTCTTGACATGTTGGGCCGCCATTTTTTGAGTGATGTGAATATCCAAAATCTATAAAAGTAGTTTTGTCTTCTATGGGGTCGTAAAAAACATTTCCAACATGCATGTCACCATGAATGTAACCAAAGTGGTTGACTATATTAGTGTATTTTTCTTCTATTTTGTGTTTATAATATTTGGAAGACGATGAAAAATTCTTTTTTTTGTGTAGATCGGCAAGACCGCTAGCTGTTTTCTCTACACCCCTTTTCAGTTGAGAAAATATCACCTCTCTATCTTGTTGATTTTTTATTTTGCCAATTTCTTTTAAATAATTATTTATAGATTTACCGCGTGCAACGTTTTCTATAATAAATCCATAACGTTCGTCGTTTATTATTCCATCTGCAACTCCTAATAATTTTATAGGGTTAAATTCGTTAAAAGATTCATTATTTAATTCATTTAACATTAAATATTCTGATTCATGATCTTCAATTAATTTACTGCGATTGTGTTTTATAACAGCTAGCGGATTTGAATTATTATCGAATACAAAAAAAATATCGCTCCACTGTCCAGATTCCGCCATATCATCTGAGTAATGTTGTTTTATTTCTATTGTATCTCTTTTTACAAATAAAATATCTTCTACAATATCGTATAGTTTATTTTTTAATTCTATATTTTCAATTTTAAGATATTTATTGTTTTGTTGCTCCGTGCTACTAAGAATTGTAAAAGATAACAAAAAAGCTATTAAATATACAAGTATCATAATCAACTCCGATGATAAATTATCTATGTTAATAGTATTAAAAATCAACATTTAAATATTTTGTTTGACTCTTAATTTGTAATAGTTTTAAAATGTTTTTGCATAATTTAATTTGATGCATTGTTATGAATGTTTTGTATTTTGGGTGGTTTCTTTTAATTCCTTTAGCTTGGTTGTTGCGCATAAATAAAAGGTTAAACGAAAACATTATTGAGTTGAGGATAAAAGAGTCGCAAATTGAAACTATGTTGGTTGAGCATAGTAAATCATATGAGGAAAAACTTTTATTGTTAAACGAAACTAAAGAGAAAATAGGAGATATATTTAAGGGTTATTCGTTGGATGCAATGGAAAAGTTCCATCAACTATCACAAACTGAGTCAAATAAAAGAGATTTAGATTTCGTAAAGGCTATCTCACCAATTAAAGATAGTTTGTCAAAATTAGATGATGGAATGAGATTTATAGAGAAAGAGCGAAAGGGAGAGAGCGAAAGCTTTAAAGAGCAAATTAGATCAATTTTGGTATCTGAAAAAGAGTTGAAAATTGAGACTGCTAATTTAACAAAAGCCCTTAGAAAACCAGATGTCAGAGGTGTTTGGGGTGAGTTGCAGTTGAAGAGGGTTGTCGAATTGTCTGGAATGTTAAATTATTGCGATTTTTATGAACAAAAAGTTGAGTGTGGTGATAATGGATGTGTGCGTCCGGATTTACTTGTTAGGTTGCCTGGGGGAAGGCATGTGATTGTAGATGCAAAAGCTCCATTTGAAGCATTTCTGGAAGCTAATAATACAGATGATTTAGACAAAAAAAATATTAAATTAAAAGATCATGCAAAATTATTACGTCAACATATATCGCAACTTGGTAAAAAAAATTATTGGCACTCTTTTCAACCGACAGTTGAATTTGTGGTGTTGTTCCTCCCTGCTGAAGTTTTCTTTTCATCTGCACTGCAAAATGATCCAACTTTAATAGAGTTTGGAGCTGAACACAATGTAATTATAGCAACTCCTACGACGCTTATAGGCCTTCTTAGAGCAGTTGCGTATGGTTGGAAGCAAGATACATTTTCTAGACATGCTAAAGAAATAAGAGATTTAGGATATGAGTTATATAAACGTATATATGACATGAATAAACACTGGTCTCAAGTCGGTAAATCACTTTCATCTTCTGTAGAATCTTACAATAAAGCTATCGGATCATTTGAAAATAGAGTGTTAGTTAGCGCAAGAAAATTTAAGGCTCTTGGAGCTACTAACGATGAAATAGAATTAGATCGTATAGATTTCATTGAAAATATCTCGCGCCAATGCAAAATAGATGAGTGATTAGTGTAAACTTCACAAGTTTATTCTACTTCTAATACAAAGTATGCAGGAAAAGCAAAGTTGTTATTTTGACGATCAGCAACAACTAATGTAACGTATTTTCCAGTGTAATTTTGTAGGGCTATTTTTGTGCTGTAAAGATAGGCTTTTGGCACATCTCTATCACGTATGATAAAATTTCCTGGTTTATTTTTAACTGTGTCGTTATATGGTTCTATAATACCAGAAATTCGCGTAGAATTTTCTTTTTGTTCTTCGTAAAAATCTTCTAACGTGTTGTAGTGGTGGTTTGATGCCCATGTTAGAAAATATGACTCTTCTATCCTCTCCCATATCTTTACTCTATCTTTATATGATAGATTGGTCTCTTTAATTTCCGGTACATCATTATCATTTACAAATGTTGTATCAATTCTTGATGCTTTAGCTTCTAAATATGTCAATTTTTTTTGTAGATAGATATCTTGAAGTTTTGTTAGTTTATTTTTTGCTTTTTCTACATGATTTGATAAATCGTTATAGTCGCACATTATGTTATTAAAACTGTTTGAAATTTTTTCAAAATCTATCTCTTCAAAAGGTTTCATCATTTCAGATTGGCTCGAAAGATCTGCAGCGTCTATAAGTCTGTTTGCGTTTTCTATTTTTTTATCTCGCGCATCTTTCACTTCTGGTCCACCAATTTTTTCTATAAATTCTTTTGCTACATAAAACTTCACATTTTTTGGCGGGCTTATCTCTAGCCATTTGTGGTTTTTATCGCTAATTTTACCATTTACTTTGTCTCCAGTATTCATATAACCAACAATAGGAGAATTTAATTCTGGCGCTAAACGTACATTTACACGATTACCTTCCACTATATTATCGAGTATAAAACTTCTGAAAATATATACTTTTGCATCGCTAGGTGGATATATAGCGTAGAAATCATTTTTTTCATCAATTACAACTACTAATTCATCTTTCTGTAATTCTTTTATTATATTGCTATCAACGTCAGGATGCAGTCTCATTCTAATGCCGTTTCCAAGTATTTTTCCTGTAAACGATTTGTAGTTGGTCTCTGTAGAATTTTTTATATTAAACTGATCTTTTACTCCATTTTTGTTATTTGAAACAACATGTTGAGGTATTTGTTTTTCTTTTGCGATCACACCATTTTTATCAATCACTTTGTCATTTGCAACAGAATATGTAAATGATAATAGACAAGTCGCAATAAGTGAACGTTTTAAAATTTCTATCACGATAATAACTCCCGTTTATGAAAAATAGTTTAAATGTTAGTGTGCTATTTTTAATAAAAAATATCAAGATATAATTCACGAGTGAAGGACAGATATGACATGTTCACAGTTATTTTTTCCACATGTGCATCCAATTGGATTACCTAGGTAGACTTGGTACAGTTCAGAATTATCTATAGGGTTTGATACATTGTATAATTTGTCCCCGACTTGCTCTATATTCCATTCTTTGAATGTCAAGTCTGAATTTTCTATGCATTCTGTATCTGCAAACTGTTCATTATGGTCATTATCTATATCTTTGCCGCCTTGCATTGCTCGTGTAATTTGACAATACGGGCAATTACAATGCGGTTCTTGTTGAGATAAGTGGAATTCTTCGTTATTTATTCCAAGAGCTTCACTAACTTTTGCGATTTTAAGGAGAATTTCTTTTGGAAGTAGTGGTGCATCTTTTTGGTTAGAATCGTGTTGCATAATTCCAGTGAAATTTTCTAATCCGTCAATACCTACATTTGATGAAATGCCTATATTTAGCGTGTTGTCAAAGTTTGGTTGTAGTTTATTTGGTAATATGAGTTGTTTGGTCTGTTGTTCTAAAAACTCACTATGAGCTGCAAAAATTCCATCCAAATCATTTCCAGATAAGTTTGGAATTATTATTTTATTTCCATCTTTTAAGCTTATTACTAAATTAGTGCTTGTACTGTCCATATGTAATAAGGAAATATTTCCCCATGAAGTTGATATGTATGGCGGAATGCTCAAAATTTTGGAATTTACTTTCATATGATTCTCTCCTTCTACCAATTAGTATAATCTAATTTGTATATTGTGTCAATAATATTAGCACTCCAATAAGAGATCTGCTTAATGCTCACCTTACGCAAAAGCAGGAAATGGATGTATAGATCTTTTGAATTACAATATTATTCAAAAAGTCTCATAATATTAGTTTAATATTACTGCGATTTTTAAATAAATTGTTTTTTCAAAATCTCTCATACCTCCTATTTTCTCATTTTGCGTAACATGAGTTAATATTATCATTAATACTTTAAAAATGAACATAGTGAATTAAATTTATTTCTTTTCGCTAATTCTTTTTGAAATACGCCAAAGTCTAAATTTTTCAGAGAACGTTAATGATGCTCTCCCTTCTTTAGCTATTTTAGACAAACATGCATTTAAAAAAGTGTTATCATCTAAAATTTTTTTCCCAGTTTTGAAATCGTATATTTTTGCTCCAGAGTTATCATAAACATCTATATTTGATTTAATTCTCATTCTATTGCTAAAAAAATTAGAAAATTTAAAAAGAAATGTCTCTAAACCGTATAAAGTTTTGAATGAGCTTCTGTAGCCCCATGTTAATATTGCATATATATAACCATATGTTATTGCAGCTAAGTTAATTATAAAATATAAAATTTGCCCATTCGATATGTCCATCAACAGCGTTGCCGCTAATGCTATTAATATTAATGAGCGAGCTTTTATTGGAATTGTTAAAAATAACATAACTTCCATATCTGGATACAAAATAATAGAAGCCATTAAAAGGGTAAATACTATTGGTGTGGTGCCAGCATATATCATTGTAGATCCGGTTGCATAAAAGATTGATAATACTACAATACCAACTGTAATTGAACTTCCGATAAATAGTTTCAAAAAATGTTTTACACCTTTATGGTATGAAATAGAGACTCCCAACCTCCATAGAATAAACATATTAAAGGCTAAATTTATTAGATATGAGATGTGTATTCCACTGCCAGGTGTACTTGGATATAAAAAAGCATGTGAAAATAATTGCCAAATAAAAAAATGTTTTACCCCCCACAAAGATAGGGCAAACATCGGCATTACCCCAAAAGCAAAAGGCATACAACTTAAAAGACTCAATGAAACTATAATTGCAATAAAATATTTAACTATTTTTGATGTCATATTATTTTTACCAATTTGTTTAAAAGTATGTATCCAATACGCTCAACAATCGCATTTTAAAACATATTGAGTATAACCTATATTAAATATAAAATAAAAGAAGTTTTTCTTGTGTGAAATATAGTAAAATAGCTACCATAATCTCATTTTTAATGGAGTTTGAAAATGAAAAAAGATAAGCATCCCGATTATAGAGAGGTTGTTTTTTTAGATATGAGTACCGATAAAAAATTTATTTGTAGAAGCGTTGTAAATACTGCTGACGAAATTGTATTTGAAGGGAAAAAATATCCTTGTGTTAAAGTTTCAATATCTTCTGATTCTCATCCTTTTTATACTGGAGATCAAAAATTTGTAGATACTGAAGGTAGAATAGATAAATTTAAAAAACGTTATCTTAAAAAAGCGGAACCTATAAAAGAAATAAAAGAAGAAGAAGATAATAGTAAAGAAATTTCTAAAAAAGTTGTTAAGAAACTAGTTGTATCTAAAAAACCAACTAAAAAATAGTTTTAATTAGAGGAATGCATATGGATAAATGTAAAAAAGGTTGCGACAAAAAAAGCGAACCTGCAAAAGTAATAAAAAAAGAAGACGATAAAAAAAACGCTTCTAAACAACCATCTCAAAAACAAACTGATACTAAAAAATCAGGAAAAAAATAAAATACGAGGATATATGGATAAACCTAAAAAAGGTCACGATAAAAAAAGCGGATCAACAAAAGAAGTAAAACAAGACGATAAAAAAAATGCTTCTAAACAATCAACTCAAAAACAAACTGATACTAAAAAATCTGGTAAGAAATAATTTTTTTTAGCGAGTTAACCGGCAAATCTTATAAAAGTTTGCCGGTATTTGTTCTTTAAAAGGCTTAATAAGTGGATAATAAAGTTACGGCCCTTTTGGAAAAATTGGCAAATCTTGAAATAGAACTAAGCTCGCCCGATGCTATAAATGATAAAAAACGGTATCGCCAATTAACAAGTGAACATAAATATTTGTGTGATTTGCGACACAAATGGGAAGCTTATAAAGAAGCTTGTTTTCAATTACTTGAAAATAAAAAATTTATAAAACATGAAAATGATCCGGAAATTGTAACTCTTCTAGAGGAAGAGATTTCTTTATTAGAAATTAAATGTAATAAATTACGTAAAGACGTAGAAATTTTATTAGTTCCCCCAGATCCTGATGACAATAGAAATGTTATTGTAGAAATCAGAGCAGGGACAGGCGGTGATGAAGCTGCGATATTTGTTGGTGATTGTGTGCGTATGTATCGTGCATTTGCTGAAAAAAATGGGTGGTCATTTGAATTGTTGTCTTCCGTTTCATCTCAAATTGGAGGGTATAAAGATTACGAATTTGTCCTTACAGGCGAAAATGTTTATAGGTTTATGAAATATGAGAGTGGGACCCATCGCGTTCAACGAGTTCCGTTGACTGAATCGCAAGGAAGGGTGCATACGTCTGCGATTACAATAGCTATTTTATTAGAACCAAAAGAGGAAGAAGAATTAAATATTGATGAAAAAGATCTAAGAATAGATACGTATCGTTCGTCAGGTGCAGGCGGTCAACACGTAAATACAACAGATTCTGCTGTTCGAATTACTCATATACCAACAGGAATAATAGTTCATTGTCAAGAAGAGAGGTCTCAAATAAAAAATCGCGCTAAAGCTATGAGGTTGTTAAAAGCTAAAATATCTGAAGAGCAAAAGAGGCAAAAAGAAGCTGAAATGGCACTTACTCGTGCAACTCAAGTAGGGACAGGCGATAGATCTGAAAGAATTAGAACATATAACTTTTCTCAAAATAGAGTCACAGATCACAGGATTAATTTAACTTTGTACAGTTTAGACAAGATTATGGAAGGAGATATGTATGAGCTTATTGGTGCACTCGTTTCATTTTTCTACCAAAAAAATCTCACAACGTGATCTCGAGGAAATAGTAGCTCATACACTTGGTAAAAAAAGATCTGAATTATTTTTTGAAAATTTGCATTTCACTAAAATTGAACAAGATATTATAGAGAGATTAATATCTCGTCGCGAGTTGGGAGAGCCATTATCTCTAATTCTAGGAGAAGTCGAATTTTATGGTTGCAAAATTGAATTAATGAATGGCGTTTTAATACCTAGATTAGAAAGCGAATTCTTAGTAGAACATGTATTAAATAAAATAGGTAACGTTAGCGGAAAGTTACTGTTAGATCTTTGTTGTGGAACTGGATGTATTGGATTAGCTATAAAAAAACATTTAAATAGATTAGATGTTATCTTATCTGATATATCTGAATTTTGCACCTCCCTTGCTGAAAAAAATGCGAAGATAAATAATCTTGATGTAACTATTTTGACGGGAGATTTTCTTCAGCCATTAAAAAATAAAAAAATAGATTATTTAGTTTGCAACCCCCCGTATATTTCTGAAAAAGAATATATAACTTTAGAAAATAGTGTAAAAAATTATGAACCGAAGCTAGCATTAGTTGGTGGTAATGATGGGTTGTTATTTTATAGATTATTAGAAAAACAAGTCCCTCTTTACTTAAAACAAGGTGGCCTTCTCTTTTTAGAGATTGGTTCAACTCAAAAAAACGCAATAGAAAAAATATTTTCAAGTGAAATGTGGTCAAAAAAAGAATTCATAAAAGATTTAGCTGGCCTCGATAGATTTTTTTTCATGCAATACCAAGGATAATTCACTATATAGGCAAATATTCAATAGGTAAATATTCTTGATAATATTGTGAATATTTTGTAATAAATTGTCCTTCTTTTTTACAATATTTAGTTAATTTATCCACGATATATAACGCTGTATATGTTATAATTATTTCAAGTACTAAACCACTAATCCCACCGATATATTTCGATATACCTGCTTTAATAAAATCACCACATTTTAAGTAATTAGTTCTTGATATGTTGTAACTTGTAACATAAAGACATGTATCTTCTGAAACTGTCGTAAATAAAGAAGATTTAATATCTTCTAGTATGATGTACATGTTTAAAAATAATTCATGGTTTTTAATTTTTTCAAAAATTAAATTGCCAATAGTATAAGCGCCTCTTATTAAGATCAATGAACATATAGTAGCGATTGCAGCTGCAATCCCTGTGCATATTGATCGCAAAAGAAGTGCTGGCGCTTTTGCAGCCCATGTGGTGATTGATAAATTAAATACAAATCCAGCTGAAATAGCAGATAATGAATTAATAGTGAGTTTGTTAAGTTCTGTTTTTATAAATTGTTTTTTATCTATTTTTTCTTTTAATATTACTGTTCTAATAAATATTTCTATTGCTATTGAAATTCCCCCTCCAACAAAAGTTCCAATTCCATTACCTAAACCACCCCCAATACATCCGCCATGGACAAATCCAATAATCCATCCACTAGTTGAAAAAAAAAGACTTGGAGCTAAGATGGCTATCTTGCAAGCTGTTTTCTTCCACAATGTTAGAGAGTCGATTGACGATTTAACATTTGTGGATGCTACATTGTTGTTAGTAGCATATTGTTGTATAGACATAGAGTAATAATAACATAATTAAATTTAATTTTAAATATAAAAAAATTTTTTAATTAAAGTTTACAATAAAAGATTTTTTTTTATTATAAAGGTATGCCACAAAATATCTTTCACCAACATTATGATCTAATTACTCCAGATGGGAAAATTATTTCTACAAATATATTAAGCATCAACGAGATGGACATTGTTGTAGAAATAGAACACATCCAGTCTTCGTTTGTAGGGTATCAGATAGATAGTGATAAAATTTTTTTTAATATTAAAAGTACATATGCTCAACTTGGCGTAGATGGTATAGCGTACGATTATGAATTTTTACCTAAACTTGATAAGGCCCGTGTATGTGTAAAATTAAGAGCATTCAACTCAATAGGGGTTGAATTGTTAAAGTACACTACACCAGGTATTTATATAGGAAAATTGTTTGCAGCAGATGATAGAAGGAGAGTTCGTAAAAAAGAGTACTTAAAGCGACTTTTAAAAAAAAGCGATGAAGATGGCAATCCTTTGTTGATTCTTAGCGAAGAGTATAAAAGTGAAAAAATAATAGAAGAGGTTGAACAAAACAGAACAATTGCAAGAATTCCATTAGTTCAAGGTTATTGGATATACGATGAAGCTGTTTTATGTTTTATTCCCACTATTACCAAAGGGCTGAAGGAAAAAAATTCAAGTTTTAGAAAGTTTTTATTTTTACATCAGACGCAAATTGATGGAGAACGGAAAATTCCATCAAAAGGTCTTTTACTTGTGAAGACAATGACTATGAATATGAAAACGCTGTTCGCAAAAGTTGCGTCAGAAGAGCTGCCAGAAGGATTTAATCATGCTAGTGCTAATGTGATTGAGCCTCAACAAGAAACTGGAGATATATTTGAATTTCATGGTCAAAGCAATGAGGAAATATCTCATATTCCATTAGAATTTTATACTCTCGAACCATTTCGCGAACATTTTTTCTTTTCTGATAGAGACTTTTTACGTGAATGTTTAGAGAAACCTCAAGAACTTTTTAATGCATTTGAAACTGCACCTGAGCTAGAAAAAGCCGCTGCATTTGTTGTTAAGGGGAAGCAACTCCTTAATCTCTCTAAAGAAGATTGGATAATATCAGATATATCTTATGATGAAAATATATTCGTTCCACCAAGAGATCGTAAAGAAAAAATTGCTCTAGATAATTTTATACAATCGCAGGCTCTTTATACAATACTTAAGGCTATGCAAGATGGGTTCATAACTAGTCAAGGAATAGTGTTAAGTACTTATTTTCCAACTCCTCAATTAAAAAGTTTTTTAATAAATGAGAGAGTGACTAGATGTCTGAGAGCAATATACTTTCGTATCCCATCTAGAAATTACGGAGATTTTTTCTCGCACGATGACAGATCGCTCATTCAAGATTTGGTTAAAGCTAAAATTGATGTTTTTTGGGTAGATTTTAAGTACAACCTTCTCCTTCAGTACGTGTTAAGAGAGGATAAGAATTCAGGGGTATTTGTTCCAATAAACAAAGTTAAAGATTTTAAAAACGCTACATTTTTCGGTGTATATGGGTCTAAATTAATAGAAGCCAAGGAAAAAGAGGAGTTAAAAGCTTTATTTCAAGGACTTTTAGAGATGAAAGAGGAGTTGGATCATCCTCTTTTGAATCCTGAAATATCAATAGTAATATCTACTGGAGGCGGTCCAGGCGTAATGGCTACAGGTAATCAGATAGCTAGCGACTTGAACATACTCTCGTGTGGTCATGCAGTAGATTTTACAAAACCACATGAACGTATATTTATGATAGAAGAGATGAATCCATTTATACAAGCAAAAATGACCTACAGATTGGAACATTTAATTGTACGTCAAGCTGAGTTCTCTTTGGATTTTCCAATATTTTTTCAAGGTGGTGTCGGAACAGATTTCGAGCTAATGCTAGAATTGCTTAGGATACAGGTAGGGATGCACCAAGTTGTACCAATATTGCTCTTTGGAGGAGCTGAGTATTGGGGTAGAAAGATAACGTCAAAATTTCAGTTAAATCGCGAAACCGGAACAATAAGAGGTTCAGAATGGATATCTAATACAATATTCTGTGTGAAAACACATAAAGAGGCGTTATCGATATATTATAAATACTTTACCAACAGATTACATATTGGAAAAGATTATCCACCATCTGATATAGGATTTACGGTTATTTAAAAATTATTTTTAACAAAAGGTAGTAGTAGAATATGAGCGATATTAATATTGGGCAAAGGAATGGATCTCAATCATCAGATGAGACTCCGTCGAAAGAATACAATGTTTTTGTGCATAAATATCAAAGCTTACAAGCGACAATATTAGAAAAATACGGCGCAAATAGTAAAGAATATCAAGAATTCCAAAACACATATTCACAAGCTGGCCTTGCATGGCAATCAGGATCAGTAGATAAAATCGTAGCATTAACTAAACAGATAACAGATTTAGCTAATGGAACGACTACGCCAGTAACACCAATTAAACCTTCAGTTAGCACAATAATTAAAAAAGCAACAAAACTATTAAGTAATGCTAAGAAAATAAAAGCAGCTATTGTCAATCAAATTAATAGTTTTAGTAGTAAAATTACTTCGTTAGAGGCACAGCAAGCAGCGTTAGGGGCTAGTTACAATAAATATAAAAGTGAGTACGATAGTAACCCTTCAAAATATCCAGAGGCCGGTAAAATTTTAAGTAATATATTAAGTATTTTATCTAGTAATGAAAAATATTTATCACAATTACAAATAATGAAGTCCGGTTCTACTGGCCAATTGCAAGATATTCAAAGCGAATATAACAATATAAAAACTTTAGCAAATAACATTGTTGAAGGGGCAAGCGCTGATATAACAACATTAACAAAAGAGATATCGAAATTTAAGATTGATGCAGCAACATATACAAATGTAAATGCAACAAGTATGTTAAGTGATGTTAAAAATTCATTGTCCACTGCAAATATTTCTCTCGCAGCTTTGAAAAAAATAATGTCAAATACTTCCCCTTCAAATGCTAATGCAATTAAAATAGCTAATGAAGCATTACAAAATGCTGATGATACAGACACAAATGTTACTAATCAAATCAATGGCATTAACAGCCAGATTACTTCGTTAGAGGCACAGCAAGCAGCGTTAGGGGCTAGTTACAATAAATATAAAAGTGAGTACGATAGTAACCCTTCAAAATATCCAGAGGCCGGTAAAATTTTAAGTAATATATTAAGTATTTTATCTAGTAATGAAAAATATTTATCACAATTACAAATGGCGAAATCTGTATACGAAGGTCAATTGCAAATTATTCAAAACGACTATGCAAATATAAAAACTTTAGCGACTGCTATTATTAAAGGAACAAGCACTGATACGGCAACATTAACAAAAGAGATGATAAAGTTTAATATCGATGCAGCGCCTGTTACAAGTGCAAGTATAACAAGCATGTTGAAAGCTGTAACAAATTCATTGTCCACTGCAAATATTTCTCTCGCAGCTTTAAAAAAAGCAATGTCGGATGTTGTCCCTCCAGTTATCAGTTATACTTGGTCTGATCTTCAAAACGCATACACTGATGCCATAGAAAAATTTCCGAATTTGGCTGACCAACTAAATATTATATATACAACAACATCTAACAATCCAGCAGATATAAAAAAAGCTATAGATGCTATCAATGCTCTTACATCTTCGCAGCCTACTACACAGTATACTAAAAAACAGTTTAGAGGAGACTTTAATAAGTTGCTATCAATGTTTCCGTCAGCTGCATATCCAGATTTATATCAACAATTATCTGTATTATTTGCGGATACTCCTGATAATGCATCAGATAGGATTGCAACTATTAAAAATATGAAAGCTTTAATTAATAAAACATTTACGCCATCAACTTTAAAAGCATTGAAAATATTAGCAAGTGCAACTGATGCAAAAACAGCAAACATCGACGATAATCTTAAAAAAATAAGTGATCAAATAACTTCATTAACTACACTTGAACAAAATTTAAGCTCTGAGTACACCGCATACAGCGATATGTATGCTAGTAATCCAATTAAATTTTCAGGAGCAAAACAGATTTTGACTGAAATGAATAATCAATTATCTGTGATTAAAAGTGATTTAACAAATCTGACAACAATGCAAAGCAATATCACAACTCAATTAACACCTATTCAAACTGAATATACAAATATTCAAGCTTTATCTAGTGCAGTTATTAGTGGTTCTAGTAATGACATAACTACACTTAGTAATGATGTTGCAAAATTTACATCTGATTCTGGAAAATTAACTGCGTTTACTAATTTAAATAGTGTATTACAAAATAATGAAAGTGCAATGTCTGCATTACAAACTTTAAGTAATTCCTTGGTGCAATCCATTCCAAATATTACGTCATATACCCCAACTACAGCTAGTGAATTAGATTATGATTATACTCAATTTTCAAATAATTTACAAAATGAACTTAATACAGGTGCAATTTCAAATTCTCAACATGACAACTTGTTTGCTGTTCTTGAAGCTAATTATAATTTGGCTTCCACAGTGCTATCTGCAAAATCATCAACTGATATTACAGTTCCTTATACAATTATGCAGGTTGCCTCTGGATTAGATAGCGGTTTAAGTGCAGATGTAAAATCTGCGGTTGGATGTATAATTACAGCAAACACTGACAAGAGCATGAAAAGTCAAGAAATAGATAAAATAAATTCATTTATTAATTCGCTAAATATTAAGGAAAAAGTTTTAACAACAGAATATAATTATTATGCTCAATACGCTTCTCAATATCCACTGGCTGCAGGTGCATTGGCACAAATAAAAAGCGAGTTAAATAAAATTAATGATCAAACACTTCAACTTATGTCAACGAAAAATTCGTTTGATAAAGAAGTAGATAGTATGAATGCATCTTATTCAGACTTAGTAAATTCAGTGAGTTCTATGATCAGCAATAATGGTGGAAGTATTAGTAGTATAAAAGCTAAATTAGCAGAGTTTGAAACATCTTTAAACGCAGTAGATCCATCAACAATAAAAAATAATATATCAATTTTAAGTGCTACATTAAAAACAATCCCATTTAGTACAATTGAAACAAATATGCCAGGAGTAACGAAATTTTCAGATCTTGCGCAAAAAGGTGGCGGGTATTTTGATATGGGATCTTTTAACGTTGGTACTTTTATAACAAATGGAAAACTCAACATAACCGAATTAAATACATATTTAAATTCTCTGTTTACTCAAATGAGCAGTTCTGGAATGAATCAAATAGATATAGCATTTTCACAAATGAGCAGCATAGATGATATGTCGCCTGATGGGATCAATGTAGGTGATCTTACAACTCCGAATACAGCTGATGCATTATTGAATTCTGTTTTTTCACAATTAAATAGCGCAGATAGATCAAATTTTTTGAGTGATTTTACTAAACAAGCTCATAATAATAATATAAAAGTAGATCTATCTATTGGTGGTGAAGATGCAGCTGGAAATACAATATGTGGAAAAGGTGAAACCGGAATTGGTCAAGCAGATAAATTAGCATTTTTTATGAATAAATTTGGGATAGATTCAGTAGACTTTGATATTGAAAATCAATTTTTTACAATAGCAAATTTATATGGCGCTGATGGGAAAACATTTGATCAAGCTAAGATAAATGATACGCGTAATTTTTTCGAAGAGTTGAAAAGTAAATTAAACGCTGTAGGCAAAACGTCTACTGTCACTTTAGAGGGTGGTATAGCAGATTGGCCTGGGAAACCAGATGAGACGTCTGGAGGTTTAGTAAGGCCGCTTTTTTATGATGAAAATGGGAATAAAATATTTAATAAAATGTTTGATAGTGTAAATTTAATGTTGTATGGAGAGGCTACATATTATATTGATGCAAACCCAAGTACTTGTGGAAAAAGTTGGAGCATAGAGCAATGGTTAGATATAATAGGTAAAAATAATGCAAGTAAAATTAATATTGGATTCGAAGATGGAGTTCCATATGCAAATCCTATTGCATCTGCCGGTAAAAAATACACATTTCCGCCAGGAACTACCAATGGAGGTGCAGCAGCTATAATTTTTAATGATGTGAAAGCTCAATTAGAAAAAGATGGCTATAGCTCAAATTTAGGAAATCCATTCTGGTGGCCTCAAAGATATATCGATGGTGATTTAGGTGACAGATATGGAGTTTATACTAATGATGGAAAATCAGATCAGGCAAGTTGGACATCAACAGAGATGCAAAATTTCTGGAATCAAATGCAAATTACTGCTGGTGAAGCTCATACTAAATAGGTTGAAAATTTAGTTTAAACTTAAATTTCTTGCGTAAAGGTAAACGCAAGAAATCTAATATTTAGATTGAAATATAAAAAATAATAATATATAATTTTCAATTATTATGTCTATGTGTATTATTAATAGAAGCTTTGGAACACATAGTGGTTCTTTTCATGCAGATGATGTTACGGCTTGCGCTCTTTTGTTGTATTTTGAATTTATAGATAAAGATAAAATAATTCGAACTCGTGATCCTAATAAATTAGCTACGTGTGATTTCGTATGCGATGTTGGACTGGAGTACGATACAAGCCGTCGTAGATTTGATCATCACCAAGCTGATTATGATGGTGACTTAAGTAGTGCTGGGATGATTGTTAAATATCTTGTTGATAATAAAATTATATCTGACGGGCTATATATTTATTTAAATAGTATATTAATATATGGAATTGATCAAATTGATAATGGTCGATGGGAACCAAAGTTTGGATATTGTTCATTTTCTCAAATTATATCTTATTTTATACCAGTTTCATATCAGTCTACTCAAGATCAATATGACGATGCTTTTATTGAGGCTGTAGAATTTACATATAACATCTTGACAAAGATGATATTAAAATTTAATTACGTTCAACAATGCAAGTCGATTGTTAAAGATCTGATGGATGAAATGAACGAGTGTTTAATTTTCGATAAACCTATGCCATGGATCGAAGCATTTTTTGAATTAGGCGGAGAGAGTCATAGCGCAGAATTTGTAATAATGCCAAGCGATAAGCATTGGAAACTACGTGGCATTCCACCATCAACTGACAAAAGAATGGAAGTTAGAAGACCTCTTCCTAACGAATGGGCTGGTCTTTCTAATGAAGATTTACAGAGAGTTTCTGGTATTGCAGGTAGTATTTTTTGTCATAAAAGAGGATTTGTATCGATATGGAAGACAAGAGAGGATGCTTTGAAGGCATTAAAAATGATATTAGCGAAAAAGAAATGAATAAAAAAACAATATTTCAAAAAATTATAGATAAAGAGTTGCCGGCAGATATCCTATATGAAGATGACGAAATTATTTGTATTAAAGATAAATATCCATTAGCACCGATACATTTATTGTTAATTGCAAAAAAATGTATAGAGTCAGCTTATGAGATTGAAGATTGTGATTTTCAATTATTGGGGAAAATTTTTAAAAAAGCGCAGGACATTGCAAGAGAGATAGGCGTTGAGGATAATTATAGATTGGTTACGAATGTTGGCAGTGGAGCAGGGCAGTCAATATGTCATTTGCATTTTCATTTTTTAAGTAACGCACACAATAAAAAAGTTCCGCAAATGAAGGAATAATGAAATATTATCTAATTTTTATTGTTTTTTCGATTGGACTATTATTTGGAAATAATACACTAAGTGAAAATAAGTTTTCTAAAAAAATAGTAGATTCATTATTAATTAATAATTATCAAGATGCAATTGCTTTTTGTAAAGCTGCATTAATAGTATATCCAGACTCTATTGAATTACAAAAACTTTTACTTAGAAGTTTAGCTGCAAATGGCGATTCTAATGAAAGTTTAGTTTTGTTTAACAATAAGTTAAAAGATCGTAATCTAATAGATAATTTCTCTATTATTGAAGATATATCTTGGGGTTTTTTATCTCAAAATAAAGATCATTCGCAGATGACAAAATTGTCTGCATTAATTGGTGTATATTTAACTAAGGATGTCAAGGGAATTTCATTGTTAGTAGATGGAATGAAATCTTCAAATGCTTTTTTAAGATATTTAAGCGTGCAATTTGCTTCACACTATAATGACAAAATTTTACAAGATGAAATAATAGATCTCTTTAAAAGAGAAAAAAATTGGCTTGTTAAGAGGCAATTAATTGAATCTATTGGAGCGATGAGATTAAAATCTGGGAAAAAATATTTACAATCAATTATAGAGAGTAGATCTACGGATCGTGATGAAAAAGCTACTGCAATATTATCATTGATTCAAATTAATGATGATATAACGAAAGAAGAGATTGATACACTACTTAAAGACAAATCCTCTGGACTTAGACAATTAGGCATTGCTTTTATCGATCATTTTAATAAAATCGATTTATTAGAAAAAATAATCCCCCTTTTGCATGATAACTCTCCATCAGTTATAATGAGAGCATTGTCCGTTCTTGGCACGTTTGACATAAGCGGGCCAGCCCTCTCTAAAGTAGAGGATAGTGTAATTAAATTGACGAAAGAATTGAATAGCGAAATTGCTATTATGGCAGCATGGGTTACATTAAAATTTAATCAAGAAATTGGAAGGGATGAATTAAAAAAATGGGTGGTTTCTAAAGATCTTCAGTCGGCTAGAATGGCTGCTAGTTTTTTAGGTGCAGGCGGAACTCCCACTTCTGTTTTAGCCCAAGAAATGTTCGATAAAGTTGATGATTCATATGTGAAAGCAAATTTAGCTATAGGTATGATTAAACAACATAGTGACATTAAAAAAGCATCTGAATATTTACATAAATTTGTAAGGGGAAATTCAGAGAAAATTATGATAAAGCATGGCATTTACCCTATGTTTAACATTATTATGCCAACCAATGTTAGGCATAATCCTGCTATTCCAAGATATGTAGATATGGTAGATCAAATGACTAGGTTACACATTATCAACATGCTATGTATAATAGGTGATGAAGATGCTAAAGAATTAGTTAAAGAATTTTTAAAAGATACAACGTATGACATAGCTAGTTCTGCTATGATAGTTATTTTGGAAGAGTGTGATTTTCAAGCGATTGACATCGTTCGTGAATTGATAGACGACAAAGATGAAAAAATTCGTATGCAAGCAGCTTTGGTGATTGCATTTTATGGGCGAGATCCTAGCGTTGTTGGCGCATTAGAAAGTATCTATAAAAATGTTGATTGGGATAGTAAAGTTAGTATTTTGGAAGCACTTGGTTTTATAGGTAGTAGAGAGAGTATACCATTTCTAATGAATGTAATGCAGGAGCCTTTTCAATCTTTGAGGGTTGTAGCTGCATCTTCGATAATACAGTGTTTATATCACTAAGATCAAGGATAATATATAAATAAAATATGAATATTTTTAATAAAACATTAGTTGCTGCATTTTTAGTTGGTGGTACATGTGTAGGTGGTGGAATATTAGCTCTTCCTGTGGAAGCTGGAGGAATTGGGTTCTTTCCAGTCATTTTTGTATTGTTATTTAGTTGGGCTTTTATGATGTTAACTGGTCTTTTGTATGCAGAAGCTAGTATATGGATGAAAAGCGAGGGGGCTCATGTTGTAACAATTTCTAAATGTCTCCTTGGAAGGGGCGGCGAGATAATTGCTATATTGTTATATTTGTTTATGGGATATGCGTCATTAGTAGCTTATAATTCTGGAGGAGCAGTTCTTATACATAATTTTATTAAATCAATGCTTGATTTTGAATTGGGAAATGTTGAGTCAACAATAATTTTTGCTATTGTATTTGGTTCAATATTATATTGTGGAACAAAAATATTAGGTATAGTTAATTCTTGTTTTGTGATTGGCTTGGTGGCTTCTTATATAGGAATGGTTTCTATTGGTTTCAGCGGAATTAAACGAGAGTTATTGAGTAAAATGAATATTGGTGAAACATATTCAATTTTACCGTTAATGATAACGTCTTTTAGTTTTCAAATGATTGTTCCGAGTCTTGCATTATACTTAAATCATGATGCAAAGGCATTAAAAAATTCTATAATTTTTGGCACAACTATTCCACTTTTTGCGTATGCAATTTGGTTGTTCGTTGTTCTTGGGATAGTTCCACATGATGGACCTCATGGATTAGAAGAATCATTGATGCAAGGACTTGCAGCTACAGAATCTTTAAAATATTTTTCTTTTTCAAGTTATTTGGTAACTTTTGCTGAATATTTTGCTTTTTTTGCTCTTGTAACGTCATATTTAGGGATAGCTCTTGGTTTATATGATTTTTTAGCAGATCTTACTGGGATAATAAAACAAAGTTACGGTAAATTTTTACTTGGTTTATTAGTATTTTTACCTACATTATGTTTTTCAATAATCTATAAAAATGCATTTATTTTTGCCCTTGATATTACAGGTGGGTTTGGCGATTCAATTCTAAATGGGATACTTCCAGTGTTAATGGTCTGGATTGGCAGATATGTTATTGGTTATGATAACTGTGGGCTGCGTCTATTTGGCGGAAAAATACTCCTTGTCCTTATTTTTTTATGTTCTTTGCTTATTTTGGTTGCTCAGACTCTAAAATTTATTTTATAAAAAAGATAATGAAAAATTAAAGAAAATAATGATCTATTGTAGATTGTGACGCGAGAGCTTCAATGGAAGCTTGCTTTATTTTAATATACAAATGGTTTAATCCGTTTGTGCGACCGCTCGATAAAGAGCCATATATGTTTATTTGTTCTAGGACAGTTGGATTGCATTGAAGAATTGTTTGAGGCGATTCTCCATTGTAGATTAGTACTAAAATTGCACCCAATCCTTTTGATATTAATGCGTTTGAATCTACTTGAAAATATAGTAAATTTTGTTTTAATTCGCTGTGTAAATACATGACACTTTGACATCCATCTACAATATTTTTCTGTGTTTTATATTTTATGTCAAATTGAGGAAGGTCTAGCCCCAATTGTATTATTTTTTGATAACGACTCTCTTGTGTGTCACAAGCAGCAAATATATTTTTTAATTTAATTTGATTGTTTAAGCAATTTTCCATTAAATACTTTTTAAGAGATTTTATTTGAAGATAATAATGTATTAGTGTATTATGTGGCAACTTTATAGTGTTAAGCATGGTTATATGTCTAAAAAAGAAGATGTGATTGAAATATGTGGGAAGGTGTTGGATTTATTACCTAATATGACATTTGTTGTTGAATTAGAAAATGGGGTGCAAATAAAAGCTCATCTTTGCGGTAAGATGCGAATGAAAAATATTCGAGTATTGGTTGGAGATAGAGTTAATGTGGAAATGTCTTCATATGATTTGACAAAAGGTAGAATTATTTATAGATACAGATAATCGAAAATATATACTTGCAGTTTTTATAGAATATGTGTATAATTTTGGGAATTCTTGAAATTTTAAACCTACCGTTATTACGGGAGAGGTTGTAGATTTTCTTATGAGAAAATCTGAATAACAAGAGGCAGGAGTTATTAACTTGGCCCAGGTAGCTCAGAGGTAGAGCACTTGCATGGTAAGCAAGCGGTCGTAGGTTCAATTCCTGTCCTGGGCAAAAAAAGATACAATAATTATAATCTGCATTCTGTGGAAATGCGGGTGATTAACGCTCTATTGGAGGGATTTACGAATGGCAAAAGAAACTTTTAAAAGAGAAAAACCACACGTCAATATAGGAACTATTGGCCATGTGGACCATGGCAAGACTACGTTGACTGTTGCAATCACAAAACGGTTAGCGGAAAGTGGAAAAGCTAAATTCAGAGATTATTCATCTATTGATAATGCTCCTGAAGAAAAAGCTAGAGGTATAACAATTAATTCAAGTCATATTGAATATGAAACAGAAAGTAGACATTATGCTCACGTAGACTGTCCAGGTCATGCTGACTATGTTAAGAATATGATTACTGGGGCAGCTCAAATGGATGGAGCTATTCTAGTTGTCGCCGCTACAGATGGCGCTATGCCACAAACAAGAGAACATATTTTGTTGGCAAAACAAGTAGGCGTACCATCAATTGTAACATTTATAAATAAATGTGATCAAATTCCTAAAGAAGATGAAGAGTTACTAGATTTAGTAGAAATGGAGTTAACAGAGCTTTTGGAAAAACATGGATTTAAAAATCCAGTCTTCGTAAGAGGTTCAGCGTTAAAGGCTGTTGAAGGGGATCCTAAATATTTAAAGCAAATTGATGAATTGTTAAAAGCTGTAGATGAAAATATTGCTACACCTACACGTGATATTGACAAGCCATTTTTAATGCCGGTTGAAGATGTTTTTTCAATTTCTGGACGTGGAACAGTTGCCACAGGAAGAGTTGAACGTGGTATTATTAAATTAAACGATAAAGTAGAAGTTGTAGGTATTTATCCAACTAGAGATGCAGTTGCTATTGGTCTTGAAATGTTTAATAAAGTCTTGGACGAAGCAAGAGCTGGTGAAAACGTAGGCGTATTGTTGAGAGGTGTTGAGAAAAAAGATATAGAAAGAGGTATGGTTTTAGCTGCACCTAAATCATGTACTCCTCACACAGAATTTGAAGGTGAAGTTTATATTTTGACAAAAGAAGAAGGCGGTAGACATAAACCATTCTTTACAGGATATCGTCCTCAATTCTACATTAGAACAACAGACGTAACAGGTACAGTAAATCTTCCAGCAAATGTTGAGATGGTTTTACCTGGTGATAATTTAACTGTTACATGTACACTTATATCTCCAATAGCATTGGAAGAGGGTATGAGATTTGCAATACGTGAAGGTGGAAGAACAATAGGAGCTGGAAAGGTTTCTAAAATCATTAAATAATTTTGTGGCAACTTTAACGTTGCCTCTATTTAGAGAAGCTATATAGTAGTTACTACCATTGAATGTAACATATAAGTTTTAGCGGTGGGCGTGTAGCTCAGCTAGGCAGAGCGACGGTCTCCAAAGCCGTAAGTCGGGGGTTCGATTCCCTCCGCGCCCGCAATAGGTAGGTTGAATAGCTAATTACCAATTAGAGTAATTGTGGTTATTATTGGAGAATAGTTTAGCAAATGCAAGAATTATTAGGTACTTCTGAAGTGAAGTGTAAGAAAAAATGGAAGTGTAAAAGTTACATTAAAGAACTCAAGGGTGAATTAAAAATTGTAACATGGACTTCTAAAGAAGAATTAATAGTATGCACAAAAATAGTTATTGGTGCGACGTTTTTATTTGGAATAGGCGTGTATGTTGTTGATTTGGCTTTACGTGGTGCATTAAACTGGATAAATATGATATTTCATAAAATTTTTTGATAAAATTTGAAGATTTATTTAATTTAAAAGATTCGAATATAGGCACAAGTAGTATGCAGCATTGGTATGTAGTTCAGGTATTGTCTGGACAAGAAAAAAAAGTAAAAAAATCAATAGAAGATAATAGAGAATCTAACAACATGATCGACTCAATTACAGAGGTGTTGTTACCTTCTGAAAAAGTTTCAGAGATTAAACAAGGCGAGCATAGGGTTCGTGAAAGACATTTATGGCCTGGTTATCTTTTAGTGAAAATGGATACTTCAGATGAAGCTTGGCATTATATAAAAAATACTAATGGAGTAATTGATTTTATAGGTAGTGGAAAACCACAAAGATTGAGCGATGCAGAGGTTGATGGAATTTTAAATGATCTTAGAAGTAAAAGAGATGAAATTGTCCATAAATATAACATTGAGTTGAATGATACTGTAAAAATTATAGATGGGGTTTTTGTAAATTTTACAGGTACTGTTACTGAAATTTTTCATGATAAAGGTAGATTGAGTGTTTTGGTGTCGATTTTTGGAAGAGATACTAGAGTTGATGATTTGGAATTTTGGCAAGTTGAAAAGATTATTGTAGATTAAAAAGGATTCGAGATGGCTATTCTTAAAAAGAAAATAATTAAAGAGATTAAATTACAAATACCCGCTGGTAAAGCAAATCCAGCGCCCCCTATCGGACCTGCGTTAGGTTCTGCTGGTGTAAATATAATGGCATTTTGTAAAGAATTTAATGCAAAAACACAAGGTATAACAGATATTTTACCTGTTATTATAACTGTTTATCACGATAAAAGTTTTACTTTTATTACAAAACAGCCCCCTGTTGCTGAATTAATTAAAAAAGAAGCTGGGATTGAAAAAGGGTCTAGCGTGCCAAATATAAATAAAGTTGGCAAACTTAATCGCAATCAAATCTTAAATATAATTAGAAAGAAAAAGCCAGATTTAAGACTTAGAATTGGAAATAGCGAAGAAGAGGCTGCGATAGCTATTGTAGCCGGAACAGCTAGGTCTATGGGCGTTGAAGTGGAACTGTAATAGTTTATATTGATCAGAAAGGAAATGTGAGATGAAGCATAAAAGTAAAAGGTATAGAGAAGCAAAAGGGCGTCTCAATTTAGATAAAATATACTCTCCTAAAGAGGCTATTGAACTGTTGAAGCAATTTCCACAGGTTAAATTTAATCAAACTATGGAACTTTGTATACACGTTGCTGTAGATAGTAAAAAAGCAGATCAACAAGTTAGAAGCACTGTTATATTACCTTATGGGACTGGTAAAAAAGCTGTAGTTGTTGTGTTTGCAACTGGAGATAAAGCTTCTCAAGCAAGAGATAGTGGAGCAGATTTTGTAGGTAGTGATGATTTAGCTGAAAAAATTAAAGGTGGATGGAGTGATTTTACTACAGTAGTAGCTTCGCCTGATATGATGCGTTTAATAGGTCCTTTAGGTAAAATATTAGGCCCTAGAGGTCTTATGCCGTCTACAAAAACTGGCACTGTTACTCAAGATGTAGCTAAAGCTGTTAAAGATATTAAAAGTGGTAAAATAGAATTTAAAGTTGATAAAGGTAATAATATTCACACTATTTTTGGGAAATTATCATTTTCAATGGATCAGTTGGTAGATAATTTTAAATCTTTAATGGACTCTATTGTTAAAAGTAGACCCCCTTCTGTTAAAGGTAATTTTATCAGGTCTATTACTATGTCTACAACAATGGGTCCTGGTATAAAGTTGAGCATTGCGTAAAGTAAATTAAAGTAATTTAAAAAGAATATATATATGTTAGCTGAAAAAGAATTATTATTAGATGAAATAAAAAGTAAAATAGATCCTAAACTTGGATTTATAGTGATGAAATATCAAAATTTAACTGCAAATGCAATGTCTGATTTTAGACGTGATATGCTTATTTGTGGTGGTGATATTTTTATTTTTAAAAAACGTATCTTTTTGAAAGTAGCTAAAGATTTAAATCTTAAATATAATTCTAAAGAATTAGATGGGCATTTAGCTTTTTTATATACTAAAAAAAGTTTTGTTGAAGTTATTAAGGCTTTATACAAGTTTAAAAAAGAAAATATAGACACAGTTGAGGTTATTGGCGGTTATTTTGAAGATAATAAATGCACTTCTAATGAAGTAGAAGAAATATCCACGTTACCGACACAAGACGAAATGAGAGCTCAGTTGCTTGGATTGTTTGTCTCTCCAATTTCTGGTGTATTAGGTCTATTTAATTCAATATTGACTGGTGTCATTTATTGTTTGGATAATAAGCAAAAAGATTAAAATTAAATTGAGGAAGAAATCATGAGTGAAACACTTGAACAAATTGCAGAGACGTTGAGCAAGCTTACTGTTTTAGAAATGTCTAAATTAAAAAAAATGCTCGAAGATAAGTGGGGTGTAGTTGCACCTTCAGGTATAACGACAGTTATGGCTGGTCCAGTTGCTGGGGCTGCAACTCCTGTGGCAGTTGCAGAAGAATTTACTGAATTTAGAGTTATTCTAACTTCTATAGATCCTGCTAAAAAAATTCCAGTCATTAAGGAAATTAGAACTGTAACAGATCTTTCTTTGCAAGAAGCTAGAGATTTAGTAACTGACACTCCTAAAGATATAAAAACAGTGGCTAACAAAAAAGACGCTGAAGAAATCAAGAAAAAATTAGAAGATGTTGGAGCGGTAGTAGAAATTAAAGGTGTTTAACTAACGATTTTAATAAATTTTTAATTGAGAAAATTCGTGCCCATGCTTGGGCGCGAATTAATTTTATTCCTAATTAACTAATTTAGTTAATTAACTTAAATAAGCATAGCACGATAATTAAGGGAGTTAAATAAATGGTGAAACGAGCGCCTAAACGGATTGGTTTTCAAGAGTACGAAGAGATAATAGATCTTCCAAATCTTATAGAAATTCAAATAAAATCGTACAAAGATTTTCTTCAGCTTGATAAGTTATCACATGAAAAAGAAAATGTCGGTATTGAAGAGGTGTTTAAAGAAGTTTTTCCTATAAAAAGCTTTGATGAAAAAATTATTTTAGAGTACTTATCTTATAGTTTAGGTGTTACAAAATACGATCCAGAAGAGTGTATCCGTAGGGGGATTACATATAATGCGCCGTTAAAAGCTACGTTTCGATTAACTGATGAGACGGGAATAAAAGAAGAAGAAGTATACATGGGTACTATTCCTTTAATGACTCAAAGGGGAACTTTTGTAATTAATGGAGCCGAGAGGGTTATTGTTTCCCAGTTGCATCGTTCTCCAGGTATATGTTTTGAGAAAGAAAAACATATTAAAGGTAATATGTTATACTCATTTAAGGTGATTCCTTATAGAGGTAGTTGGCTTGAGGGTTCGTTTGATATTAATGATCTTATTTATATTTATGTTGATAGGAAAAAAAGACGTCGTAAAGTTTTAGCTACTTCCTTCATTCGTACATTAGGATATTCAACTGATTCAGATATAATAGAAGAATTTTTTAGTACTAGAAAAATTAAAATAAAATCCGATAAAGATTTTGCTAAAATTGTCGGTAAAATTTTAGCAGAAAATATAATTGATGAAGAAAACAGCATTGTGTATGGAAAGGCATCTGAGAAATTAACAACCGCCATGCTTAAACGCATTTTAGATGCTAACATTCCGTATATACGTATAGCTGAAGATGCAGATGAAACTAGCCCTATTATTAAAATGTTGAATAAAGATCCTACAGATTCTTACGAATCTGCTTTAAAAGATTTTTATAGAAAAATAAGGCCAGGTGAACCATCTACATTGTCTAACGCAAGATCTTTGATTATGCGACTATTTTTTGATCCTAAAAGATATAATTTAGGTAAGGTTGGTCGTTACAAGATGAATATGAAGTTCGGTATTGAAACAAGCGATGATGTGTTAAATCAAGTTGTTCTAAAAAAAGAAGATATTGTTAATGCAATAAAATACCTTATTAAATTGCGTAATGGCGATGAAGGGGTAAAGATAGACGATATTGATCATTTAGCGAATAGAAGGGTTAGGTCTGTTGGCGAATTAGTTCAAAATCAATGTCGCATAGGTTTTGTAAGGATGGAAAAAATTATCAAAGAGAGGATGAATCTTTTTGATTTTGCTACAGATACTTTAACTCCAGGTAAAATTATTTCATCTAAGGGATTTCAATCTGTTATTAAAGATTTTTTTGGTAGATCGCAACTCTCTCAATTTATGGATCAGGTCAATCCAGTAGCAGAGTTAACGCATAAAAGAAGATTGTCATCATTAGGGCCTGGTGGGTTAAATAGAGAACGGGCTGGATTTGAAGTTAGAGACGTACACTCAAGTCATTACGGCAGGATATGTCCTATCGAAACGCCTGAAGGACCAAACATAGGTTTAATAACATCTCTGTCATCTTTTGCAAAAATTAATGAATTTGGATTTATAGAAACCCCTTATAGGATTGTAAACAACGGAATTGTTACAGATGAAATTGAATATATGACTGCTGATAAGGAAGAGACATGTATTATTGCGCAAGCTTCTTCTAAACTCGATGAATTTAAAATGTTTGTTGAGGATGTGTGTTGGGTTAGACATAATGGAGAGTCGTTAAAAATTAATAGCAATAAAGTAACTCACATGGATGTTTCGCCTAAACAATTAGTGTCTATTGTAACTGCGTTAATACCATTTTTAGAGCATGATGACGCTAACCGTGCGCTGATGGGTTCTAATATGCAAAGACAAGCTGTCCCTTTGTTGAAGTCAGAAGCTCCTATAGTTGGCACTGGCGTAGAATACAAAGCTGCAAAGGACTCGGGGGCTGTAATAATTGCACAAGAGGATGGTGTAGTTGATTATGTAGATAGTTTTAAAATCGTTATTGCATCTAAAGCAAATCTTTTAAGTAAAAAGACTTATAATCTGAAAAAATTTATTCGTTCAAACACTAATACTTGTATTAATCAAACGCCAATCGTCGATATTGGAGATGAGATTGTTGCTGGTGACGTTATAGCAGATGGTCCTTCTACAGATAAAGGTGAAATTGCTTTAGGCAAGAACGTATTAGTAGCATTTATGCCTTGGTGTGGTTATAACTATGAAGATGCTATTATAATATCAGAAAAATTGATTAAAGAAGATTATTATACATCTATTTGTTTGGAAGAGTATGAAATTACTGCTAGAGATACAAAATTAGGTAAAGAAGAAATTACCAGGGATATTCCTAATGTTTCCGAAGAGATGTTGAGAAATCTTGGTGATGATGGAATTATTATAATTGGTTCTGAAGTAAAGCCTGGTGATATTTTAGTTGGCAAGGTTATTCCTAAGTCAGAGACTGAGTTGTCTCCTGAAGAGCGTTTGTTGAGAGCTATATTTGGTGAAAAAGCTGCAGATGTCAAAGACGGTTCGTTAATTGTTCCACCTGGAACAGAAGGTATTATCATGGATGTTAAAGTTTTTAGCAGACGTGATAGATTGTCTAAAACAGATGATGAGTTAGTGGAAGAAAAATCAAGAATAGTTGATTTACAAAAAGAATATAAAGATAAAGAGATTGAGTTGATGATGGAGCTCCACGAAACATTAGGAGCTTTATTGATGGATGATGTTGCTCCAGGGTCTGTCATGCATAGGAAAACTGGTGATATTATAATTAAAGAAGGCGATGAAGTTACGCAAGAAATGTTAGAAATTCTTGAGAATGAACCACTTGATAATTTAATTATTACCGCTAACGATGCATATGATTCGATGAAAAATATTTTAATGCTACATCACAAAGCTGTTGATAGTTTAAGAATGAAATATCAATCGCAAACTGAATTTATTAAAAAAGGTGATGTCGAACTAGAGTCTGATGTAATAAATCAGGTAAAAGTTTATATAGCTAATAAACGAAAATTTCAAGTTGGCGATAAAATGGCTGGCCGTCATGGAAATAAAGGTGTCGTATCTAAAATTGTACCAGAGTGTGACATGCCTTATTTAGAAAACGGAGAGGGGATTGAAATTATATTAAATCCTCTTGGCGTTCCGTCTAGGATGAACTTGGGGCAAATGTTAGAGACTCATTTAGGTTATGCTGCAAAGTTATCTGGAATTTATGTTAAGAGTCCTGTATTTCAAGGTTTTCCAGAGGAAGAAATTTGGAAGATGATGAGAAAATTTAATGGTCGCGAAGATGGTAAAATGATCTTATTTGATGGAAGAACAGGCGAGAGATTCGACAATCCAGTAGTTGTTGGATATATTTATATGTTGAAATTATCGCATTTAGTAGCAGATAAAATACATGCACGTTCAATTGGTCCTTATTCTTTGGTTACACAACAACCATTAGGAGGAAAGGCGCAGAGGGGTGGGCAACGATTTGGTGAAATGGAAGTTTGGGCGTTAGAAGCATTCGGAACTTCATATTTACTTCAAGAAATGCTTACAGTTAAATCAGACGATGTCTATGGACGTACGCAAATTTACGAGTCAATAGTTAAAGGCGACAATTTACTTCGATCGGGGACGCCAGAATCGTTTAATGTGTTAGTGAGTGAGATGCGTGGGTTGTGCTTAGATGTTAGAGCAAATCAAATGGACGAAACTTTTCACGGAGAATTTTAATGTCAGAAATGAATGAAGAAAATATGCAGGGTGTCTATTTTGAAAATTTAGCAATTCAAATTGCTTCAGATGATGTTATTAGAGAAAAATGGTCTCATGGAGAGGTTAAAAAACCTGAGACAATTAATTATAGAACTTTTAAGCCAGAAAAGGGTGGCCTTTTTTGTGAAAAAATTTTTGGTCCTACAAGAGATTGGGAATGTAATTGTGGTAAGTATAAAAAAATAAAACACAAAGGCGTAGTCTGCGATAGATGTGGGGTGGAGGTAACTCTATCAAAAGTTAGACGAGAAAGGATGGCACATATTGATTTGGCCGTTCCAGTAGTGCATATTTGGTTTTTTAAAACACAACCATCACGTATAGGCAATATTTTAGGGATGTCTGCTGGCGATTTAGAGAGGGTAATTTACTACGAAGAATATGTTATAGTTGATTCTGGTAGAACTACATTAGAAAAAAAATCTTTGTTAAATGATTTAGAATATCGTGAAGCTCAAGAAAAATGGGGTTTTGATTCATTTAAAGCTATGATGGGTGGTGAGGCTGTTAAAGTTCTTTTGGAAAGCGAGGATATGCATGCTACTGTAGAAGAACTTAAAGATAAATTACGTAAAACTAAATCTTTACAAGCTAGGATGAAGTTAGCAAAACGTCTTAAAATAGTAGAAGGTTTTGTAAATTCAGATAATAATCCGCAGTGGATGATAATGAAGTGTCTCCCTGTAATTCCCCCTGAATTACGTCCTTTGGTTCCATTAGATGGTGGAAGATTTGCTACTTCTGATTTAAATGATCTATACAGACGTGTGATAAATAGAAATAATAGATTAAAGACTATTTTGAAGTTAAAAACTCCTGAAGTTATCATTCGTAATGAAAAAAGAATGCTGCAGGAGTCTGTTGACGCTTTATTTGATAACGGAAGACATGGCCATCCAGTTATGGGGGCTGGAAATAGACCGCTCAAATCTTTATCTGAGATGTTAAAGGGTAAACAAGGGCGTTTTCGTCAAAATTTACTTGGTAAACGGGTAGATTACTCTGGTAGGTCAGTTATTGTTGTTGGTCCTGAGTTGAAATTTAATCAATGTGGACTGCCAAAAAAAATTGCTTTAGAATTGTTTGAACCATTTATTGTTAAAAGACTTAAAGACTGTGGTTATGTATATACTATTCGTTCAGCAAAAAAAATGATTCAAAATGAAGATCCACGCGTATGGGACGTCCTTGCTGATATTATCAAAGGCCATCCAGTATTACTAAATAGGGCGCCTACATTGCATAGGTTGGGGTTGCAAGCTTTTGAACCTATTTTAATTGAAGGAAAAGCTATTAGAATTCATCCGTTAGTTTGTACAGCTTTTAATGCTGACTTTGATGGTGACCAAATGGCTGTGCATATTCCGTTGTCTATAGAAGCTCAGATTGAGGCGAAATTATTGATGATGGCTCCAGATAATATTTTCTTGCCATCGTCTGGTAAGCCTGTAGCAATGCCTAGTCAAGACATGGTTCTTGGGCTTTATTATTTAATGTTTGATCCAATTTTTATTCGCGAAGACTTTGGCGGACGTACTAAAATATTTGCATCCTACGATGAGGTGTTGATGGCAATGAGTTCATCGGGTAGTTATACTTGGTATAACAAGGATATGGTTGATGGTGAACGTTGTGATGATATTGGACGCGGCTTGCATATTCATGAAAAAATTAAATTACGCATAGAAAATTCTCTTTTGGAAACTACTCCAGGAAGGGTTATTTTTAACACTATTGTTCCAATGGAAATAGGATTTCAAAACTACAATCTTCGCAATAAAAAACTTGGTGAGTTGGTTTTGAATATTTATAAAAAACTTGGAATGGAAAAAACAGTTCAGTTTTTAGATAATTTAAAATGTTTAGGGTTTGATCAAGCCACAAAGTCTGGCATTTCCATGGGTGTTACAGATGTTCTTATTCCAAAAGAGAAACAACAAATTTTAGATGAAGCTAACAAAAAAGTTAGTATTGTACGTAGTCAGTATGAGGATGGTGTTATAACAGATGGCGAGAGAAGCTCTAAAATTATTTCTATTTGGACAGAAGCAACAGAAGTGCTTTCAGATTTATTGTACGATTTGATAATGAAGCCATCAGGTTTGGAATTGAGTCCATTATATATGATGATCGATTCTGGAGCGCGTGGAAATAAGTCTCAGTTGAGACAGTTAGGCGCACTTAGAGGGTTGATGGCTACTCCTTCAGGAGAAATTATTGAGAATCCTATTACATCAAACTTTAGAGAAGGCTTGAGTGTTTTAGAGTACTTCATATCTTCTCATGGCGCTCGTAAAGGTCTTGCAGACACAGCTCTTAAAACTGCTGACTCAGGTTATTTAACGCGTAGACTTGTTGACGTTGCACAAGATGTCCTCGTAAATGAAGAAGATTGTGGAACATTAAATGGAATAGATGTTGCAGCTATTAAGCATGCACAAGAAGAGTTATTACATCTTAAAGATCGTATTTTTGGAAGAACAGTGTGTGATGATATTTACTTCCCTGGAGACATAACAAAATTAATAGCTAGGTCTGGTGATGTTTTAACAATAGAACAAGCTGAGTTAATTGATGACTCAGGAATTGAAACTGTTAAAATTCGTTCTACATTAACATGTGAATCCGAAAGGGGGATTTGTTCTAAATGTTATGGAATCAACCTATCCAATGGTAAGCAGATAGCTATGGGTGAAGCTGTTGGTATTATTGCAGCTCAATCTATTGGTGAACCTGGAACTCAGTTAACTATGAGAACGTTTCATCTTGGTGGTATCGCTTCTGCATCAGTTAAGCCAGAGATAATCAGTGAATTTGATGGAATACTTGTCTATCAAGATATACGCCATGTATACACAGAAGAAGGCGTATGGCTATCGTTAAATAAAAACGGATTTTTACATATTGTGAAGGATGAAGGGCGTCCTTTAGAGGAGTATAAAAAATTATTATCTTTGAAATCGATAGAATCGTTGCAATCGTTTTCTATTGAATTAGGCACTAAGATTTTATTAGAAGATGGGTGTAAATTAAACAAAAACCAAAATATTGCTAATATAGAGCAGTTTAATTTTCCTATTATATGTGAGAAAGGTGGATACGTTAAATATGAAGACTTAGTAGAAGGTATTTCTACACAAAAAACAGTAAATAAAAAAACTGGACAACATGAAATAGTTGTTAAACAACATCGTGGTGAGTTACATCCACAAATAGTTATATATACAGATTCTTCTTACGAAGAAATGATAGGTACATATGCCATACCTTCAGGTGCTTTATTATCTGTGAATGAGGGCGATTATGTAAAAGCAGGCGCCAAACTTGGAAGATTACCTAAAGGCGCAGTAAAAACTAAGGATATTACAGGTGGATTGCCACGTGTAGCTGAACTTGTTGAAGCTCGTAAACCTAAGGACCCAGCTGAAATAGCTAAAATAGATGGTATTGTTGATTTTAAAGGGGTGCAAAAAAATAAACGGATATTGGTTGTACGCGATGAGGAGAGCGGAATGGAAGAAGAGCATCTTATTTCATTAACGCAACGTCTAATAGTCCAAAAAGGAGATCGCGTTGAAAAAGGTCAACAGATTACAGAGGGACCAGTAAGGTTGCAGGAAATACTGGATATTTGCGGCGTAAGAGAGTTGCAAAAATATTTAGTAAATCAGGTTCAAGAAGTCTACCGTTTACAAGGTGTTGATATTAATGATAAACACATTGAGATCATTGTAAGACAAATGTTGAAAAAAGTTAAAATTTCCGAACCTGGCGATACAATTCTACTTTATGGTGAAGATGTAGACAAAAAGCAATTTCATCTACAAAATAAAAAAGTTACCGAAAGCGGAGGTAGACCAGCGCAGGCTGCCCCTGTATTATTAGGTATCACTAAAGCATCTTTAGGTACAGAGAGTTTTTTCTCGGCAGCTTCATTCCAAGAAACGACAAGAGTTCTTACAGATGCCGCATGCGAAAGTAAGGTCGATTATTTATTAGATTTTAAATCTAATATTATTGCAGGTAAACCAATGCCATCTGGCACAGGACATCAACGTTATTGCAATCGACTAGAAAAAAGTGAATCTTTTGAAGAGAAATTTACTGAGTTTGATTTTACCGATAATGAAGATTTAGATCTTTTGTTTATAAATTAGAAGGAGTTAAATGAAGAAAAATTTTGGTTTTATTGCTACTATTTTTAGTTGTTTAGTTTTATGCATTGGTAATAGTCAGTTACAAGCTGATGATGGTAAAGATGTTAAAATTAAAGGTGAAGAAAGAAGTTTGGCGGTTCTCTCTGCGTTTAGTTTGTTTAGTTTTCTCTTGTTTGTTGCTGGGATGGTAGTAACAAAATCGGATAAAGGGGCACATCAAAGTCAAACCAACTAATCTATAATGTCGATTATGCAACTTGATGAATTGAAGAAATTTACAAAAATTGTAGTTGATACTGGTGATATAGAATCTATTGAACAGTATCAACCTCAAGATGCAACAACAAATCCGTCCTTAATTCTTAAGGCCGCTCAGATGGCTAACTATAAATATCTTATAATTGACGCTATAAAATGGGCTAAAAAAAATTCAAATAAAAATTCTGACTTCTTAAGTGCAATTTTATTAAAACTTTTTGTAAATTTTATTTTAAAAATTTTAAATGTTATATCAGGTCGTGTATCTATTGAAGTTGACGCCGCTTTTTCTTTTGATATTGATAAAAGTGTAAAAATGGCAAGAGACTATATAACTCTTTATAAAGAATCTGGAATTGATAAAGAACGCGTTCTAATTAAGTTGGCCTCTACTTGGGAAGGAATAGAAGCTGCTAAAATTTTAGAAAAAGAGGGGATACATTGTAATATGACATTGGTCTTTTCTTTAGCGCAAGCTATAGCTGCGGCTGAAGCTAATGTTACTTTGATATCACCATTTGTCGGACGTATTTATGATTGGCAGTTGAAAAAAGATGGCGTAAAATACATATCACCAGATAAAGATATGGGCGTTATTTCAGTAACCAATATTTATAATTATTATAAAAAATTTGATTATAAAACACAAGTAATGGGGGCTTCTTTTAGAAATGTAGGCGAGATTATAGCGCTTGCAGGGTGCGATCTCCTAACAATCTCACCTCAATTACTGCAAGAATTAAATTCGTCATTAGGGAAGATAGAGAGAAAGTTAGATCCATCGAAATCTAAAAAATTAAATATAGATAAAATTATTATAGATGAAAAAAATTACAGATATTTATTGTGCAGCGATGAGATGGCTACAGAAAAACTTTTTGATGGTATAAGGAATTTTGTAAAAGATACCATAGAACTAAAAAATTATATTTCACAATCTTTTTTATAACTCACGCAGCTAGCCTATGCATTGATATCTTTTATAAGATATTACGTTTGTTTATATTATTGGTTTTACTGGTGGTACTGGTGGTACTGGTGCTCCCGCATCTGTGTGTATAAATGCTGATAGTATAGTGACTGTAATAAATATGAAACACCATGTAATCATACCAGAACTTATTTTTTTCATATTTTCGTCCGATAATTCAAAAGAGTAATCGTTTTTTACAGATTTATCAGATATAGCAGAGCCAGCGCTATTAACATTTAAACAATAAAAAGTAAAAAACAGACAAGTAATCAAATAAAAATATTTCTTCGTATTCATATATACAACCTTCTATGTCTTTATTGCATTTTATACATTTTTCGTAAATATTTTTTTGTGTTGGATTTAAATATTTGCGTTATTTTTTGTGTTGGATTTTATTAATTAATAGGTATACTACATTACATGTATATATTATAGTGTGTGAATTTATTGAATTGTTAGGAAAAGTATGACTTTAAGTTCGGCTAATAAAAAAGTTAGAGAAATTTGCGATGTTATAAGAAATGAGACGTTGCGTCCAGCGCAAGCTGAAGCTAATAGAATAATAAAAGATGCTGAAATAATAGCTGATGATATTCTAGATAAAGCTAATAAAGAAATTAAGATTAAAGAAGATGAAAGCAACGAGAGGTTAAAAAAAGCGTTGGAAGTTCATCACTCTGTTTTAAATCTTGCAATAAAACATTCTATGTCAAAATTGAAGCAATCGATTGAGGAAATTTTTTCAAATGAATGGCAAGAAATGATGCGCCATGAGATGCAAAAAGAAGATGTGATAGCAAAATTAATAAATGTGGTTGTAGAATCTATAGAAAAAGACGGCATAGATACAGAGTTAATGGTGGTAATTCCTAAGAGTATTTCTCAAGAAAGTATTAGTGGGTTTTTAACAGATAAAATAAGAAAAAGATTGAAGAAAGGTTGTATTGTTTTGGGTGATATACAATCAGGTATAGAACTTAAGTTGATAAAAGAGAAGGTGTCTGTAGATATTAGTGACAAATCTATGATTGCCTTGTTAAGTAAGTATGTCTCATCTGAATTGAGAGAAAAAATTTTTTTATAACATATATTGTCGAATAAATAGTGTGGTTTATGCATTTTTTTATATATTCATCTTTACCTGCTATAGATTTTACGTGTAAGCCAGATATTTCTAATGACGATTTTATGAGTTTATTAAATTTAAATCTTAGTAAACGGCAAATGAAAAAAGTTAACACATTAAAATTATGGATAGATATATACAATGTACACGCTTCTCTGTTAAGTGATTCTTTTGACGATAGAGGAAATTTTTCAAAGAGTTTTTTGTATAAATTACTATTTGAAAAGGAAATAATTGTAGAAAAAGTTCCAGATTATATATTAGAATTTTTGTATAAATATGATAATGAAGAAGATAGAAAGAAAAATATTGGATGGTTGATATCGCAATATTTTAAAAATGAAATCAAAAATAGCAGTGGATTTCTTAAGGAATTCTTAACTTTTGAATATCGTTGGAGAGTTTTAATAGCTGGATATCGCTGCAAGAAAATTGGCAGAGATTTAATAAGAGAATTGCAGTTTGAAAACATGGATGATCCTATAGTAGAATATGTATTAGCTCAAAGTGGAGGCGCTTCTTCTTTTGTCTTTCCGTTTGAATATAAAAATTTAGAGATAAGTCTTATTGATGCAGGTCCAAACCCTTCAAAACAATATGAAGCTTTAGCTAAATTTAGGTTTGATTTTTATTTGAAGTATATATTAAATTATCAGTTCACATTTTGCGCCGTTACTGCATTTATGATGAATTTATGGATTTTGGAAGAGCATTATGCATTGAAACAAGATGTTGGAGAGGAAGAATTATACAATTTAGTGGAGAAAGACTATGTCTCATAATGTTAAAGGGAGAGGGAAAGTTGTGTATGTCCTTGGCAATTTAGTTAAAGTTGCATTCGAAGGGTCAGTTATTCAAGGTGAAATAGGGTATATACAACTAGAAAGAGAGTCTTTAAAAGGAGAGGTTATTGCAATTGAAGATAAAATAGCGAAATTGCAAGTTTTTGAAGATACAACAGGGATGAAATATGGAGATTTAGTTTTATTTACTAATGAGTTACTAGAAGTTGAGTTGGCGCCAGGCTTGTTAGCTGAAATATTTGATGGATTGCAAAATCCATTAAAAAATATTGCAGATCTTTCTGGATTATATTTGAAACGAGGCGTTTACATTTTAGCATTGGACAGAGTTAAATGTTGGCAATTTACTCCGTTTGCCAAGGTTGGAGATTTGTTATGCAGGGGTGGTATTATAGGTTTTGTTAAAGAGTCTCATTTTACACATCATATTATGTTGCCGTTTTCAATGTTTGGTGAATATGAATTAACATATGTTGCTGATAGTGGTAGATATACTATAGAAGAAGTCATTGCTAAAGCAAAAGATAAAGAGGGAAAAGAATACAATATTACTATGTTGCAAAAATGGCCAGTTAAATTACCGTTAATTTCCGGTGAAAAAATAAAAGCAACCGACATAATGACTACAGGGATTAGAATTTTAGATACATTAAACCCTATGGTTAAGGGTGGAACGACTGCCACTCCTGGTCCTTTTGGTGCCGGAAAGACAGTTTTGCAACAGCTTATAGCTAAGTATTCGAATGTTGACATAGTGATAATAGCAGCCTGCGGAGAGCGTGCTGGAGAAGTCGCTGAGACATTAAAAACATTCCCATCGCTTATTGACGTTCATGCGCATGCACCGTTAATGGAGAGAACTGTTATAATTTGTAATACGTCATCAATGCCAGTAGCGGCAAGAGAAGCTTCAGTCTATGTTGGTGTTACAATAGCTGAATATTATCGCCAAATGGGATTAGACATATTACTTCTTGCAGACTCTACATCTCGTTGGGCACAAGCGATGCGTGAGATGTCCGGCAGATTGGAAGAGATACCAGGCGAAGAAGCTTTTCCCGCTTACTTATCTTCTAGAATAGCTTCATTTTACGAGAGAGCTGGAGTAGTGAAATTGAAAAATGGTAAAAAAGGATCCGTTAGTATTATAGGGGCTATTTCTCCAGCTGGCGGCAACTTTCAAGAGCCAGTTACGCAAGCAACATTGAATGTTGTTGGTAATTTTAGTTGCCTCTCGAGAGAGCTTTCAGATAGAAGAGTTTATCCATCTATAGATCTTTTGAAGTCTTGGTCTAAGTATGTTGATACAGTATCTTCGTATATAGAAAAAGATATGCCAAATTGGGGCGAGTGGATAAATAGAGCAAAATTTATTCTTTTAGAAGGCGATGAAATAGGAAGAAGAATGGAAGTTGTTGGTCCTGAAGGGATTAGCGTTGAAGATATGATTATATATTTAAAGGCAGAATTACTATCTTTTTGTTATTTGCAACAAAATGCTTTTGATAAAGAAGATGCATATTGTTCAATAGAACAACAAAAAGTGCAATTTAAATTAATAAATCAAATTTTTGATATGCCATTTGCGTTTAATAATATTGACGATGTTAAATCGTATTTTTTTATTCTTCAATCAAAATTGAAAGGATTAAATTATTTAAAATTTCCATCAGAAAAATACAATATAATGTTGCATGATATTCAAAATAATTTAGAAGAAATTAACCAAATTGTAGGATAATGCAAAAGTATTACGAAGAAATTAAAAATATTGGCAATTCAACATTTGTTGTAAAATCAACAGGGGTTGAAATAGGCGAGATGGTTCGTGTTGATAAAAAATGCGGCACATCTTTATTTGGATCAGTTCTCAGTTTTGATGGAGAGAATGTCTATATTCAAGCCATGGGCACTTTAAAGGGTGTCTCGACCTGTGATAGAGTGACTTTTCTTAAAAAACAGATGAGAGTGGTTGTAGGGGATCAAGTCCTTGGTAGGATACTTAATTCTTCAGGAGCTCCAATAGATGGAGGACCAGAAGTTCATGGAAATGAAGTTGATATATTGATGAAATCTGCTAATCCCGTCAAGCGTTCTGTACCTCACACTATGATTTCTACTAACATACCACTAATAGATATGTTTAATACATTAGTTGAATCGCAAAAAATACCAATTTTTTCTATCGCAGGGGAGCCGTTTAATGAACTTTTAATGAGAATTGCAAATCAAACTAACGCAGATGTAGTTGTCATTGGCATTATGGCAGCTAGACATGATACTTTACATGCATTTGTAGAAAATGCAAGAGCGAGTGGATCTCTAGAAAAAACAGTGATGTTTGTTCATATGGCAACAGATTATCCTGTAGAATGTATTCTCGTTCCAGATATGGCTCTTACGGTTGCAGAAGAATTTGCGCAGCGCGGGAAAAAAGTATTAGTCCTCCTTACAGATATGACTGCTTTTGCAGATTCTTTGAAAGAAGTAGCCATAGGTATGGAGCAAATTCCATCTAATAGAGGATATCCGGGATCATTATATTCAGACCTAGCTCTTCGCTATGAGAAGGCGATTGATATATATGGAGCTGGTTCTATTACTATTGTTTCAGCTACAACAATGCCAGGAGATGATGTTACACATCCAGTTCCTGACAATACAGGGTATATAACGGAAGGTCAATTTTATCTTAAGGGTGGACGAATAGAACCATTTGGCTCACTTTCAAGACTTAAGCAAAATGTAATCGGTGGTCCTCAAAGCCGTGATGATCATGGCGATCTTATGAATACGATGATTAGTCTTTATGCAGACTCTCTGAAAGCGAAAGAGCTCTACAGCATGGGTTTTAAATTATCAAAATTTGATGAAAAACTTATTAGATATTTGCGTTTATTTGAAAGTAAAATGATGAATTTAAATGTAAATATATCACTCTACGACGCCCTTGACCTTGGATGGAAAATTTTAAGCGAATGCTTTGATTCTTCTGAAGTTAGAATAGTACAAACTCTAATTGACAAATATTGGATAGCATAAATGGTTAATGTTAAACTTACTAAAGTTGAGTTGGTTAGTCTAAAAGATAGATTGTCGTTATTTACAAAATACTTACCTACATTGAAATTAAAAAAAACCTTACTTCAAATTGAAGTAAATAAAGCTAATGAAGAGATTGCTGAATGTAAATTGAAATATGATATAGAAAAAACAGCTGTTGTTAAACATGCTAAATTGCTAACGGATAAAAAGTTTTCAGATTTAATTGAGAGCCTTGAAATTGATAATATTGATATACAATATGATAATATTGCAGGAATAAGTATTCCGTGGATTAAAAATATCTCTTTTAAAGAACCAGGCAACAAACTTATACATCAACCAATATGGACGGAGGATGCAATTGCAATATTTCGCACTTTAAAAAAAACATATCAAAAAGTGTTGATGTCAATCAAAAAAAAAGAAATTTTAGAAAAAGAGTTTAGAACGATCTCTATTCGTGTAAATCTTTTTGAAAAGCGTCTTATACCAAATATAGAGAGGAGTATTAGTTGTATAAAGGTATTTTTGGGGGATAGGGCGCTGCAAGCTGTTGTAGAGGCGAAAGTTTCAAAATGTAAAATTATTAAAAAAAAATTGGATGCTAATTTAGAAGGACATTTGCGATGAGAATTGAGATGAAAAAATTTCTCTTTATTGGTTCTAGAATAGCTAATTCTTATTTTTTTGAAAAAGCGCAAAAATGCGGAAGGTTAGAGTTTATCTCTGTAACAAACGGAAAGCAATACAATCTACCTAAATATATAAATGATTTGAAATTAGCAATTAATGAGCTAAAACATCAACAAGTAGACTATGAGCAAAAAACAGTAGAGAAGCATGATGTGCAACAGCTAGTAAACGATATATTAACTATTAAGCGATCAATTGAAGATTGCCACGAATCGATTAGGCTAACAAAGGGGGAAATTTTAAGAGTTTCACCTTTGGGGGATTTTGATATAAATGACGTCAAAGAACTCAAACTTTTAATTAAAAAGGAAATTCAATTTTTTTATATTAAACGGTTAAAACTGATCGCTGAAAAAATTCCCGAAGAGCTTATTTATATAAATAGTGAATACGATTTTGATTATTATTTATATATTGGAGACGATAGATTTACTAATTTATTTTTTTCTGAAATTATTTGCGATCGTTCATTAAAATATCTTTTAAAAGATTTGAAACAATTAGAGGCTAATTCGCGCGAAAAAGAAATAAAATTAAAAAATTCAGCGTCTTATTTAAATTGTTTATGCGATTACCTTGTTGGTGAATTAAATGAAATTAATTTAAAATTTGCAAAAGAAGAGATAACAAATCATTTGGATCAGCAATTGTTTGCTGTAGAAGCGTGGATTCCTAACAATCAAATTAAGTATATAAAAGATCTCATTTCAGATATTCCTATTTTTTATCAAGAGGTGGCAATTGAAAAAAACGATAAAATTCCAACGTATTTAGAAAATAAAAACATGGGAGCTGTAGGTCAAGATATAGTAGAAATTTACGACACGCCATCAACAACAGATAGAGATCCGTCGTCTTTTGTGATTTGGGCATTTGCAATTTTTTTTGGAATGATAATATCTGATGCTGGCTATGGTCTATTATTTTTAAGTGTTTCATTATATTTGTGGGGTATGTTTGGAAAAAAATGGAGTGGGCTTAAAAAAAGGATGTTAAAACTTTTAACGCTCATGTCGTTTACAACTATTATTTGGGGTGTTATGGTTGCATCTTATTTTAGCATTAAGATGGAGCCTGATAATCAATTAAATCGTATTTCATTATTGTATCATTTAGCTTATAATAAAATAGATTACAATATAACAAAAAAAAGCGAAACATTTAGTGAATGGACAATAAAATACCCAAATTTAACCAATACTTTAGACCCAGCTATTTTTTTACAAAATGGTAAAGTTAATCATGGTAGCACTGTAAAATTTTCCTTAATGGAAAATTTATATGATGGGATACTTTTGGAAATCGCCATATTGGTTGGCATAATACATCTATCGTTATCATTTTTAAGAAATTTATATAGAAATTGGTCGGGCATAGGATGGATTCTTATGTTATTTGGTGGGTATTTATACTTTCCGTACGTATTAGGTTCTGTTTCTATTGTGAATTATATGGGATTTATGCAAGTTTCAACTTCAACTATTATTGGCATTCATCTATTATATAGCGGATTTGGACTTGCGATAATATTAGCGCTGATACAAGAAAAGTGGAAGGGAATAGGTGTAGTTTTTAAACTTATAGAAATTTTTGCAGATACTTTATCTTATTTACGTTTATATGCTTTAGGGTTGGCTAGTATGGTTATGGCTGCTACATTTAATGAAATTGGAATTGCATTTGGCGGTTTAGGATTTATTATTATATTGTTAGGGCACATTGTTAACATATCATTGGGGATAATGGCTGGCGTAATACACGGGTTACGTCTTAATTTTCTCGAATGGTACCATCATTCATTTGAAGGTGGAGGAAAGAAATTTAACCCATTAAGACTAATGGTTAGAGAATAGGAGTAAAAATTTTATGGCTTTTAATATGATAGGACCAGCTCTTGCGTTGGGATTGAGTGCTATTGGTGCATCTATAGGGTGCGCTTGTGCTGGAGTAACATCACACGGCGTTATGAGTAGAACTGAAGAGGGGCATGGTAAATTAATTGGTATTTCGGCAATGCCAGCATCACAACTTATATACGGTTTCGTTCTTATGTTGTTATTAAAAAATAATATTGAAATAGGAGCTGTTACGCCATTGTCTGCTGCTGCAATAGGTGCCTCTTCAGGTACTGCTATTATGATAGCAGCGATTTTTCAAGGGTTGTGTTGTTCTTCTGCGATTCAAGCTACTGCAAAACAACCAAATGTTTTTGGTAAGACATTTGTTGCTATAGGAATAGTGGAATCATTTGCTCTTTTCGCATTTGTGTTTGCTTTATTGCTGATGTGATATAACTCACCTTACACAAAGATACTCACACATATCGTCCAACTTTACTCACCTTACGCAAAAGCAGAAAATGGATGTATGGATCTTTTGAATTACAATATTATTTAAAAATCGTAGTAATATTAAACTAATATCACTACGATTGTGCGCCCGGTATGGGCAATAACTCGTTGGTGAAAGTCCAACTATAACCCTGAAAAGGAGGGAATATATAGACGAAGACAAGGGTGTCCGAAGAAACCAAATCGAGGCTCCACAGCAGTGGATACACAGTGTCGATGAGGCCAATGAGGAATTTGAAGAAAGTCCTAGTCAAATTCGTCGCCCAAACGAAAGTGATCCTTCGTAAGGCAGGAGACTGGGGGTGAGATAGCAGTGATTATTGAAACCCAATATCCTTTTCCGTAACCAGCTCAAGTAATGAAGGTGGGTAGGCGAAGAAAGTGATTGTTCTTACCCGGGGAGGACCCGTTGGGAAACCGGAGACATGTAACTACGACATAGCTCTCCTAAGCGCTACAGCGATGTAGTCGTTATGGACCAAGGGATTTCAGATCCGGACATAGTAGCCATAAAACGGCATGCCG